>NZ_CAWNWY010000028.1:0-73905 GCF_963878365.1 Photorhabdus sp. HUG-39
TTTATTGGAAGAAAATGAAAAAATATTGGCTTGGGCTGAATTTATTAAGCCTGACGCGCCGGAGATAAATAATGAATGATTATCTCTGTCACTATTTCTATTTCATATGGAAACGAATGTTCAAGCGTTATGTTGTGAATATACTAGCGTCACGCGGCGCTAGTTTATCAGAAGCAAAAGAAGCGGCTGAGTGCGAAATCGAATCATATTCTAGAAAAGATGGAGACTGGAAATATATTCATCCGCACGATGCCGCTAAAGAATCATTATCATATTGGAGCAATTAGAATGAAAAATAAAGAAATATTAGAGCGATTCAAGAAATTTCATTGAAAATAAAGTAGGGTTAATCATGGCAGACTTCGGAGGTAGCAATACTACAAAAGAATTACGAGATAAGTGGCAAACCCCGATTGAGATATTTACAGCATTAGATTTAGAGTTTGGTTTTTATTTAGATGCTGCCGCTAATATTCAAAATACATTGTGTGCTAATTATCTCACGGAACGAGATAATGCACTTGAATGTAATTGGATAAGCTACGGGGCAATTTGGTGTAACCCGCCCTACTCTGATATTACGCCGTGGATATTAAAGGCAGCAGAACAATGCAGGAAGCAATTACAGACTGTTGTTATGTTAGTCCCAGCTGACACATCCGTCGGCTGGTTTAAATTGGCAATGGAAACAGTAGATGAAATTAGATTAATCACGGGCGGTCGCATTTCATTTATTAATGCTGGCAACGGAAAGCCAGTAAATGGAAATAATAAAGGTAGCTTGCTGTTAATTTGGCGACAGTTTATTAAATCACGTTGTATATTCACAACAATTGATAGAGATGAACTAATATCAACTGGTTCAAATATATTAAAGGAAATAAAATCACATGAAACTTATTAAATCACTACCGATAGAAACAAAGACCGTCGATTATTTCGGCATTCAATTAACAGTTCTGAGATTTATAAAGTATCTAGCCGCAGACAAAGACGGAATTATATATGCATATCTCAAAGAGCCGAGATCAAACGATGGATTATGGCTTGAATCTTCTAGCGCGACATTTGATTATTTTTCTATGCCAGTCGCGATTGTTGATTTAAAAGATATCGACTGGAAAGATACATTAGTTAAGGTGTGATATGGATAAATTACGTGCAGAGTTTGAACAATGGATGATAGATAAATATGGGAATAAAGTAGCTCAAAATGAGCCACGATAACTGGGCCCTTGAGAACGGACGCCGGGCAATAGCAAGGGAATGCTTACGTGAGCTAACTGCTCTTAACAAATACGACGATAAAACAGTCACAGCAATACTCGATAAATATACATCACGATTCAAATTAATTATGTCTGAGCATCAGAAGAAAAAAGCCAGTCCGAAAAACTGGCTTGCTCAGTATGTGAGAAATTTGCAAAAAGAACAAATATAAATCCATCAGATAATTGAGGTCAATATGGATGCGCAAACCTGCATTATTAGCGACACAGATATCGCAGAACTAACAGGATACAAAATCCCATCCAAACAATGCGAAGCATTAAAAGAGGCTGGAATATTTTTTGTAATCCGTCGAGATGGTAAACCCAGAACGACATGGGAGCATTTCAACAATCCGTTAACACAAAGAATTAGAAATATCCCATCTCCCCAAGAACCCAATTTCGGAGCTTTAGATTAATGGGAAGGAAACGTAAAAACTCAGCGGATAATTGGATGCCCCCACGAGTTCGCAGAGGGCGATCGGCTTATGAGTTCCTGACTCCAGATAGTCGAACTATCCGTTTATGTGGTTTTTCATCTACCCAAGCAGAAGTTTGGGTAGCATATGAAAAACTATTATCTGAGCAGAAAGAACAGGAAACACTTTCAGGGCTAGTGAAGGCCTTCTTCATTTCACCCGACTTTACAGATTTAAGCGCGGAGACTCAAAAAGATTACCATAAGTATTCAAACAAATTACTGCCTGTTTTTGGGAAGATGCTACCAGATAATATCAAGCCAGAGCATATCAGAAAATATATGGATAAGCGCGGGTTGAAGAGTAAAGTTCAGGCAAACAGGGAGAAGAGCTTTTTATCCAGTGTTTATAGATGGGCTTATGAGCGTGGGTTTGTTAAAGGAAACCCATGCAGGGGTGTGCGGCAATTTAAAGAAAAAGTGCGAGATCGGTATATTACCGATGATGAATACAATGCCCTCTATTCTGTTTCCCCTCCAGTCGTTAAAGTAGCAATGGAACTTGCTTATCTCTGCTGTGCCAGGCAGGCAGATGTTTTGGCTATGACATATGCACAAATAAGCGATGCAGGAATATTTATTAAGCAGGGGAAAACAGCCGTTGCACAAATTAAAGGGTGGACAGAGCGACTAAATAACGTTATTGAAATGAGTAAATCGTTACCGCTAGCGGACGGGATTAGTAGTATATATGTAGTTCACCAACGTAAAGGTTCCAGATATACCAGGGATGGATTTAATAGTAGATGGAGCAAAGCACATGAAGAAGCTGTCAAAAAATTTCCGGAATTAGATTTCAATTTTACATTTCATGATCTGAAAGCGAAGGGGATATCTGATTTGGATGGCCCGCTAACAGAAAAACAAAAAATTTCAGGGCATAAAAATATTACTCAAACTGCTAGATATGACAGAAAAGTGAAAATAGTTCCTGTTGTTGGTGGTCAAGAAAAATAGCTGTTATATGTGATAATTTAATGCCAAGGGACTTATAATCCTTTCTATTTCGAGCCCTTTTATCTTCACTATATTAATTATTTACGGTTTTTAATTAATTGATTTTGTTAATCGACAAAACTTCTTTTTATAGTGAAAATAGAAAGTAACTATCTGATAAATATCATTATAACACCTGATTTAAAATCCCTCGGCCTTAAGGCTGTGCGGGTTCAAGTCCCGCCCTGGGCACCATATAGAAACTTACTGTAAAACAGTGAGTTAGGAAAAAGAAAAGGCCACCGCAAGGTGGCTTTTTTTCGTGATGGAAATCACTATATCCTTTCATTATACTCTTTACCTCGGCTGTTCCGGCCATTCAATATCGGGAGACAGCGAAATATTTACTCTATTGAGCATTACCCTATATTTTTTCCATGTCAGTAAAGCGGATTTTTCTACTTCGGTAGCGATATCTAAATCAACAGCATCTTGCAGTAATGTAATGAATTCATTCGCGTGTCGCAACAGAATTACACGCTGCTGCTCCGCTTGTTCAATCTGATTTGCTTTTAGAGCTACATTATCAGTGACCCATTTTGTGCCATCCCATTTATCAAAATCAGTGGTCGGTTGCTTGAAGGTTAGAGTTTCAGGTAATTCACCCAGTTCAGTGATTTTCTGTTGAGTTCGTGTTAACGTGTCGTAAGCTATTTTCCCCCGATAATCAGGGACGATTTCCCAACACTTACCGTCTTCACTGCGACAAACAGCCACATCATCAGAATCGGGAAAGTCTGGTGCATCTAAATAAGAATTCGCTGACAAACTGACACCGAGCATGACATGTTCAATATCAGCGTGAGTAAATTCTCTTGTTATTTGATCCGTGTGATAAACTTTTATCCAGCCGGCTTGAATTGCTAATCCGTCTTCACCCAATACGGCGGTTTCATGTTCTAAAGCGTATTTTTGTTCTGTCATTATGCTGCATGCTGCTGCTCTCACTATGTAGTTAAATGCTATATTACGGGGCCTCGATACCCCTATAAATGCGGAATTCGCAATCCAGTCTGCCTGAGCTTTATAATATACAGCTTTTACCGAAGTATTTTTATTTTGGGGAATATCCCACTGCAATTTTGCAAACTCATTGCGTGAGAGGGTAATCATAAAATTATTAGCCCGATCAACATTCTGTAACAAATAAGCCCCTTCTTGCCATGACAATATTGAACGAGATGGGTCCACATTTCGACCACTGTCCCAGCCACGGATAAATTCTCCCCTTAGGTCGGGCAATCTGCCGTCAGGATAAGCTTCTGCTAACTTTGGGTACTGCAATTTATTGAAAAATGCACCGTTACAAACGAGATAGTTGATAGGTGGATAGGGTAACGGCCACGGAATGGGGGAACCCACAGGGATATTAATTTCTTCACGTAATGAATTTATTATTTCCTGAGCAAGTTTTTGTGTAACAGCCAATGTATTGCTATTGCCAACCACATTTGTAAGTTGAACAATACCTTTCTGTGTTAATGAAGCATCAGAAACTTTTGTTTTTTGTTCCAGTGCTCTATTTAATTGAGCGTTGAGTTTATCTATATTCCCATCATCCAGAACATCATTGCCAGATTGTGTGGCGATAAAATTAGCGACTACAGAGGATATCGTGGACGACTGACGTAATGCCTTATTTAGCATATCAGTGGTAATACCATCTTGTGGAAACCCAGTCTGCAAATTCTGATTTGCTTCATATCCTTCTTGGCTAATTACATTAGCATTATTACCAATAGAAAAAGCTTTAAAATCATTTTTTTGACTCATATCCTTACTCCTTAAGAAAAATAATATTTTTTATAATCAACATATTTAATTACTGTAAAAATAATCCGCCGGTAATTCATTAAAATCAAAGTCTAGTTCAGAAAGAAGAGTAATACAGCATTCCTATTTATTAGGAGATTGACTATTTTTATATAATTAGCGGCAATAAGTAATTAAATATTTTAGAATTGAAAACATGCCCAAACCATTTATATTTAACATCTGAAAACTATTCTCTCTATTCGTAGAACCGATGGAAAAGAAAATTTTATCTATCAATAAAAAAGGCCACGCAATGCGCAGCCTTTGAACGTGTGTAATAAGTTGTTAACTAATAGCGAGATTCAATCTTTTACCAAGAACATTTAACGCGCTTTCTACCGTGTCAATCTTCGTGTTGTGACGCAATGAGACTATACGTTGAACATCTTGCGGAAACGTTCCTATTTTTCTCGCTAGCTCTGCATTATTTGTTTTTGTTTGCAGCATTGTATTTAACAACAATACATTAACTGCAACACTTGCCGGAACATCAACAAAGGCTTCATCTCCATTAGACTTTCTATTTCTAAGCTGCCTGTACGGCAGTGCACCTCGATTTGGTTTGTCTTGGCGTTATGAACAATTTCTAAGCTGCCTGTACGGCAGTGCACAATTTCACCAACAATCATTGCATCAGGGTCTATTTCTAAGCTGCCTGTACGGCAGTGCACTCAAGCCAGATTGAGAAATACAACAACCTACTTTTCTAAGCTGCCTGTACGGCAGTGCACGTACCTGCTGCGTATCATCCCTGACTCTTTCATTTCTAAGCTGCCTGTACGGCAGTGCACTGTTACATATTAACTCCAACTCACTGACTATCAAAGAATATATTTATCAAAAGCAAAAAAACCCTTTTTTATGAGACAGGTTAAATTTCATTAAAAATCAATGAATTATAGTTGGTCGTTAAAAAAGGGTAAAAATTACAAGTGAAATAACCGAACGGTGGATGAGGTAACGGCCACGGAATAGGAGAACCAACAGGAATTTCATTGACTGTTTTAATCCGGTTATCTATCTCCTCGCAGGTATATTCACGTAATGAATTTATGACTTCCTGAACAAGCTTTTGTGTAACCGCCTATGTGTTGCTATCGCCAATCACATTTGTAAGCCGAACAACGCCCTTTTGTGTTAATGAAGCACTGGGAATGTCTGTTGTAATTTTTTGCTCTAGTGCTTTATTTAATTGAGTGGTGAGTTTGGCTATATTTCCATCATCCAGAACATCATTGCCAGATCGTGTCGCGATAAAATCAGCCACGATAGATGATATGGTTGATGCTTGACGTAATACCTTATTTAATAAGTGAGTAGGAACATTATCTGGTGTAAATCCAGTCTTCAAACTTTGGTTTTCTTCATATTTTTCTTGATTTACCACATGCGCATTATCACCAATAGAAAAAGCCTTAAAATCATTCTTATAACTCATGTACTTTCTCCTGAAATTAAATAATGTTATTTTATAATCAATATATTGAATTATTGTAAAAACAATCCCTCTTGCAATTCACGCCAATCACTGTTAATACAACACCTCAATTCTATAGCCCATTCCCTGATCATTGGCAGTTTTTAATAATATTTACAATTGCCTCTAATACATTATTACTCTTGCTAACTATTAGCACTGTTATTTTATTTTTCAGAAAGTCAAAGAAAGCCCTCTCGTTTATACCCTATGGATTTCAAGATGCATCGCGACGGCAAGGGAGTGAATCCCCGGGAGCATAGATAACGATGTGACCGGGGTGAGCGAGTGCAGCCAACAAAGAGGCAACTTGAAAGATGACGGGTATATACGCTTTTTTGTTCCACTGGCGAACCACCTGATCCCTAATACTTAGGCATTTTGGCTAACGCTGGTATACCGCCGGCTTTCTTTACTGCTATATCCAGTATGTTCATAAAGGTTTTCTTTTTTTACTAACAACAACAAACAAAATACAATAAATACTTTAAAAATAAAGTTTTGCTTGCTATAAAAATAAAAGCCTCGCTTGTATATTTAAGGCATGAAAACAATGCACGAAAGAATCAAGCAAGCTCGGCTTGCAAAAAAATTAACTCAAGCTGAACTAGCAGATATGCTTGGTGTTACTCCACAGTCTGTACAACAGTGGGAATCAAACACAGAACCAAGAAAATCAAGGCTAACAACATTAGCATTTATCCTTGACGCTGATGTGAACTGGCTTTTATTTGGCAAAACACTCAAAAAGGGTGAGGACCAAGTTCCACCTGATAGCAAGTGGACAACTATTGCGCAATGGGACAACAACATGCTACTAGATGGCGATGAGGTGAAGGTGCGGTTCTTAAAGGATATTGAATTCGCATGCAGCAATGGTGGATGTGTTGATGCGGATTATAACAGCTTTAAGTTAAGATTTTCCAAAGCAACATTAAGAAAAATTGGCGCACCAACTGACGGCTCTACAATTATTTGTTTTCCTGCTAAGGGCGACAGCATGGAGCCAGTTATCCCGGATGGAACAGCAATAGCAGTAGATATCTCTAATAAGAAAATTATTGATGGAAAAGTGTATGTGATTGAACAGGATGGATTAAAGCGTCTTAAATGTCTTTACAGACGCCCGAGAGGAAAATTACTTATCAGAAGTTATAACCGTGATGAATACGAAGATGAAGTTGCAGATAAAGATCAAGTGAACATCATCGGGAGAATGTTCTGGTATTCCGTTTTAGATTATTAAGGTTATGGAATGGACAATTTTAAGATAAAAATAAAACATCATGTTGACCACGTTAAGAGTGCGGGCCAACACTGCACCACCGAAGAAACAACTAAGCAAGCATTAATATTGCCTTTTTTAGATATTCTTGGGTTCAGTCCGTATGACCCTCAAAAAGTTAAAGCCGAGTACGGAGCGGATTTTCCCGGGTTAAAAGCAAATGAGCGTGTTGATTATGCCTTGTTTTGCCAAGGTGTCCCAGTTATGTTTATTGAGGCAAAGGGATACAGCGAAAAGCTAGATAACCACTGTCCTCAGTTATCCAGATACTTTAATTCTACTCCAGAAGTGACTATTTCAGCAATTACAAATGGATTAGAGTGGCGTTTCTTTACCGATTTAAAACAAAAAAACGTAATGGATCTTACCCCATTCTTACGCATTAAAATGGATGAAGTTAGCGATGCGGATGTAGGCCAGCTCTATCGATTTAGACACGATAAATTCAAACCGGAAGCACTAAGAACGCTTGCAGAGGAAAGTGTTTACTTATCCGCTTTTACTAAAACCATCAGCACTAGCTTAAGAGATGTTGATAGTGAATTTGTGAGATACGTTGCCAATAGATCTAATGTCGAACGCCAACTAAATCAGCGCTTTATTGAATCAATCACCCCATTGGTAAAACAAGCTGTTGAGAAATCTGTCAGCGCAATGGTGGTTTCCGGTCTTTCAAATAAACATGTTCCAATTGATGGAGTTCAAGACGAGATAGAACCTCAAGAGAGTCCGAAAGAACCAGATGAGATAGTAGATCTAGATAACCCTAATATTGTTACCACTAAAAACGAATTAACTCTATATGAAAAAGCAAAATCAATAGTCGGGGAATCTGTTGATTTGCAATACAAAGATACAGAGTCTTACTTTGGTATTCTTTATCAAGGAAAATCAAATAGATGGATAATAAGATACTTTGACAAGAAGAATAAACCTTACATCCAGATACCTATTGAGCTAACTGATATATTAGCCAACGAAGTTAATAGAGCTGGATTATCTGCTAATAACTCAAGAATATTTATAGAAGCTCCAGAAGATATATTGAGGATAACAGGTATTATCCTTGATGCTTTTGAGTTTGTTAAAAACGACGATAACTTTAGAAAGAAAGCACAATAATTATACCAGCCACCACTCGGTGGCTTTTCTGCCCCATATCCTTCACTATCATCTAAAAATGTCTAAGCAGTCACATTTCCAACAATCAATAAAAATAAACCCACCTTAAAAACAAGTATTACTTGTTTCAGTGAATTGATTAATGGATAGCAGACTGCATGAGCAGGGCATAACGATTGAGTAATTGATTAAAACGGGTGTCAATTTGCTGACACAGTGCCGGGGAGACCGGGCCGCTTTTTTGTTGTTCGGCCAGTTGGCGCAACAATTCTTCCAATGGCGGCGTGCTCGCCAACGGTTGCTGAATGCCAAATACTATCGATTTCAATTCAGACCCCGTGAGATAACGACCGCGTCTTTCATCCAGCTCATCAAGGCGGGCCGCTAATCGTTGCAGACGCGATTGAGCCAGGTGATAATTTTCCAGTTCAGAGACAGGTAACGCCGTGGCTTCACGTTGCTGTTGCCACTGTTTCTCCATCTCTTGCACCGTTTGGCTGGCCGGCCATAATGTTTGCAGCTGGTGTAATAGCTGCGTCCCATACGTTAATCGCCACAACACAGGCAAGGTCTCCAAACTTGCCAGTTGCGACCGGCTGGCCGCCAGCGTTTTCGCCTGCAACTGATTCAGCAGCACGGCGTTGTCCGGGTGGCGCAACTCAGCAAGTTGCGCCGGGAGCAAGGTCCGCGGCAAAGGCTGCGCGGTCACTTGCAATGCCTGCGCCAGCGGCGGCGCTTGGCGCATCCCTTTCACCCACCAAACACCGGCCGCTGCCAGCGCGCACAACGCGACACCCGCGACAAAACCGTGCCAGACTTTCCCGCGGGACACAGGTAAAGCCCCGACCCCATGGCCCTGAGGGGGGACGCCAGAGACCGTTTCATGCACAACATATATCAGTTGCGGCCGGGAGAGGGCTGTGGGCGTCAAAATAGCATTCCCTCCCGGTTGTACGGCGGAGACCGGGACAACCGGCATCATCCCCGTTTCCGGTTTCAGCCGCTCTAAACGTTGAGCGCTGTTGTGAAGCCACACGCGGAGGCTGTCGAGTTGACTCACATATTTCAGTTCCAGACGTTGAAGCACTTCACACAGATGTTCAAGCACCTTTTCCACCGGGTAAATCAGCGGCAGGTCAATATAGGAGAAAACCAAGGTACGTAACACCTGTTGTAACCGCGCGACCAGCCAGGCCAATATCTCAACCCGTACACGTGTAGATTGCGGCCAGCATTGCGACCATTGATGAGCCACTAACCCCTCAATCAGGGCCAACCCTTCATGCATACCCGCTAATCCGGCCCGTTGTGCCCGGGCCAATGTGTACCAGGCGGCACTTTGCAGTTCTACACCGTTAACCTGAAACAGTGTCAAACAAAGCTGTTCAACTTTAGCCCAGTCAATGTCGGGCCGGGCCGGATGGCTCAGTTTGCTCATTTCGTCTTTCAGTGCGCGGAATTCAGGCCGCGTCCGGGGATCATCCCCGGTATAGACACTATTTTCAGTCATCACTTTATTTTCACCCAGATTGGTTGCTGAAATCCGCATGATTAACGCCGCGGGACAACATCAACGCATTCAACCGTCCGGGCGTCACCCCGGCCCGTTCCGAGGCGGCAAGATAGCCCCACCGCAGATTAATCCATCCGCCCTTGTTGGCGCAGATGGCGAACCAACACTTTCCCTTCCGGGACAAATTCCGTGCTAAAACGCACCCGCCCCACCCCGTTCAGTTCGGCGTTGATGTCATAACGCAAATGCGCCGGTTCAATCTCCGGCAATAACGTCACACTGACCTGCTTCAAGCGGGGCTCATAAGTCAGCAGCGTGTGCTCAATCGTCGCGATCAGGCGTTGTGACGATTCAGGCAACCCTTGCAGGACCGTGCTGAGATCAGGCAGGCCATAATCCGGCAGATGGCTCAGCGAACCCGCCCGGCCATTGAGGATACACTGCATATTGTCCAGTACCGATAAAATCACCTGATTTTCCTCACTGATCTGATGCAAATCCAACCCGCCGCGAACGTTGCCGAACAGGCATTCATACAGGGAAGGCTTGTGGGTTTTCTTTTTCATCAACTTACTCCTTTTCAGGCAACAGAGTCAGGCCGCCGCCATTTAACTCAATGGTACGCGGCTTATCCGGTAACAGCGCCTGGCGCCTGATGATTAGGCGCCAGGTCGCCCCGGCTAAATCGGGATTTCTGAACAGACCCACCACCGCGACATATTTCGCCTGCGCCGCCATCGGCATATTGAGTGAAGCCTGACTACCCGGTTTGACCACCACCTCCCGGCTCGCCAGACAATCGGCCCCGAGTATACGGTCGCCGTTTTCCAGCGCCCGGTTATCCCGCAACTGATAAACCCGGACCAGCGCAGGGACGGACAGGGCAACACTTTCCCCGCTATCCGTGTTAACCGCGGCCCGGGGCGTAAAATCCAGCCGCGCGGTTTTCACTTGTCGATGAAAAAGGGACTGGGTGACGGAGACCGTGCCGTCGGCGACCGTCTGCGTCAGCCCGCAGCCGGTCAGCAGTAAGGTGATTGCCGCTATCATCGGCGCCGTTTTATAAAAAGCGGTAGTGAACATGGTGTCCTCCGGTGTTTTGATGGCTGTCCGGCGATATGCCCTGATAATCCCCCAGACTCACCGTTATCTTGTCCGGGATTGCCGCCTGATTTTTTTCAGCCTGCAACCCCAGCACCCCGGTCAGCCCCAGCTGAACAGGCTTATCGCCGCCCAGCACCGGCACCGGTAATATTCGGGTCTGAAGGGTCAATTGCAGCCGGGCCCGGTACCGCCAGCCCAGATAAACGCGCAGCAACGTCAACAAATCGGTGTGTAACTGCCCGCCCGGCAGCCAGCCCCGCGCTTCCTCCGGGCAATCCGTGTGCAACGCCAGCAATAACTGGCTGTTGATATCCGTGCCGGCCCTGCCCAGCACGGTACGTTGCGACAGGGAAATCGGCTGCGAGTCTGAAAAACCGGCCGGTTGCCGCAGAGGGATCTGCCGCGGGCAGGCGGGCGTCACCCCGACACGGGTCTGCGGCGCCAGCAACGTCACCAGCGCCGATACCCCTTCCGCCGTCCGGGTCGGCAGGCGCATCACACTGAGCAGCGCCAGAAAACGGGACGCCGGCGTGGCAATCTGCTGCTGACTGCCCGGAATGCCTAAGCCAATCAGTCCCAGTAAACACTGCGATGTTGGGTCACTTCCCCCAGCGGCAAACGTCGCCGGGTAGGAATATTTACGCCAGATACGGTAATACTGGGTCAGTATCCGGTGGTTAAACATATCCAGAAAGGCTTCCACCGCTTCATGCCCTTCCCGGTGTTGCGCGATATCGTTCAGGTAAGCGGTCGGCAACGGGGAATCCACGCCGTACAGCCCCATAAACGTGGTTCTGACTGTCGGGGGGCGATCCGGGTATTCGCCGTCAGTTTCCATCGCTTTCAGCGTACCGGTCGGGAACCCCATCCCCGGATGGGGCCGGAAACGTATCACATCATCGGCGGGATTATCCGTACTGCCCAGGGGGTGCCGATCCGGGGCCATGCGCTCAACGGCCTGACAGAACTGATAGAAATTGAGTGTCGAAATATCGTCCTTTAGTCCGGCCATTAACCGGGAATACACTGACTGTGCTTCTCTTGCCATGACAAGCGCTCTCCTGTGGGTTGTGAGACCAGCGTCAGCCGGTTGAACAGATGGATATCGGTGTACAAGGCAAAAAAGCGACTGAGCATCTCGCCGAACAGACAGATATCCCCGGTCCCGGTAAAGCCGTTGCTGTCCAGCGTGACTTCAATGTGCACCCCCCGTTGCAGACACCCCTGCTCAAACCGCTCGATAAGAGAATGCTTCACCGCCACAATGGCCGCCAGACGGCGATAGTTCATCTCGTCATCGGTCCAGTCATACAGGGCCAGCGTGCCGCGCAACACTTCCGGGTTATCCATCAAACTGAGGAAATTGGAGCCGAGATGACTGAGCACCCGCCAGTGAAAGCGATCCCGGTTTGGCGGATAACACGGCAATGTCGGTTCACGCAGATTACGCACGGTCAGTCCCGCCAACGGGGGAGACACCGCCGTATCCAGCAGCGTCTCCTGCAATGCCCTGCGGGGCAGTTGCCCATGCGTGCCGGTCAGGGTGAGTGACAGATTTTCTGCTTCACGCGATCCCTCATGATTATCAATCGCCTCCCCGCCCAGAATCAGCCAGGTGTCGTACAAACCCGACGGCCCCTGTTTTACCCGGGTATGGTAGTAACGCGCCGGCGCGTCATGGCGCAGCATACCGCCCTGGTGGCGAAAACTACTGAAGGGCACATACGACTGGTGATCACTACGCTTCGAGGACACTACCGCATCCACCGAATAAATCTCGGTATGCCCGTCCTGAAGGCGCATCGGGCGCAGCAAATACTCCGTTTTCAACGGTGACAGCGGCAACGGATCGGATTCCAGCGGGAACAGGTTAATCACCGGCACACAGTGCAAACGGATATGCGCCGCAGAAAACGGCCTCTCATGAGGCCAGCTTTCACCCAGCACCACATCCAGTTCAAACCACGGCGTCCTGTCGGGTATAGTCAGCTGTTCCAGCCCACACAACGCGACAAACATGAATTTCTCACGGAAGGTAAAATACTCCAGCAGCAGCTGATAACCACTGAACGCGCTGTCCCCTTTCGGCCACAGCCTTTCCTCATCGCCAAATCCCAACGGGGAGAATCCCCCGTCAAACGGCTGGCGGTCGGGCTGACCGGGCAGACGCAGATACAGCTGTTGCGTCTGAAGCGTCAATGCCCGATGTAACGCGCAGGCCAGCGGGCTGTCCGCGCTCAGGTACAGCGGCAACCGACTCAAATCAACCTGGCGCCAGTCCACCTGCGTGCCGCAATCAAAACGCAGGCGAATAACAGCCCGGCCATCCGGCTCAGATTTAAGCGAAGCGTCAGTCAGCGCCAGCGGCAGCAACTGAACCGCCTGCGTGGTGGTATAGCGGCACCGGGTCTGTTGCGGGCCGATCGGCTGCGAAAGCACCTCAAAGCCCTTGTTCACCTGCGCCGGATTTTTCAGCTGTTTCAACTGTGCCCAATCCGCGCCCAGTTCCACAATGGACAGGGAAGGGATGGTACGCAGGTAATGCGGCCACAGCAAACTGACCAGCCCTTCCGTCAACTCCGGCAAGTCATCATCCAGCTTCTCGCGCAGGCGGCCCATCAGAAAGGCAAAGCCTTCAAACAGACGCTCCACATAGGGGTCACGGGTACCGACGCTGTCCAGATTGAGCAGAGCCGCCCGGTCAGGATGGGCTTTGGCAAACTCGTTGCCCGCGTCACGCAGGTAGCGCATTTCTGCCTCGTAATAGCGCAGGATTAAATCATCCATCGAATTGTCCTCAAATAAACCATTCAGAATAAACACATTGGGGAGGGTAAAACGGGTCGAACCGGGATAAGAGTGTCATACCGTATTCCAGGGCCATCAGCCACACAACACCGCCGCCCTGACCGGATCAATCGCCACCAATCCGGCCAGCAATGTCTCCCTGCGTTGGGCCGTCAGCGCCTTATCCTGTTCACTGCGTTGGGCTTTCATCCGCAGCAACTTAAGTTGCCGGGCTTTCACCTCAAACATCAGCGCCGGTTCCCACTCACTCAGAGCCAACGGCTCGCCGGCGTCCAGCTCCGCAAGCAGATACAACGCCATCTCATTTTTGCCGTACTGCTCCGCCACCCGCGCCATCAACAAGCGCTGGAGCCAGCGGGGACGCCCCCCCACGATCCCCGGTAATTGCCCCAGCCAGCGCAACGCCGCCTCAATACCTTCACTGTCCGCCCGTTGTAACGCCTCCGCTTCCCGCGCCAGGAGGTCATGCTCACCCGGTGCCGGCGGGGCGTCCGGTAACCCGTGGTCCTGAGCCGCCATCACGTCCCGCGCTATCCACTGACCGGTCACCTCATCGGCAAACGGTGTCCCGTCGTTATAGGCCAAATTCTCCAGCCCCGGCAGACGATCAAGCAGGATGTTCAGATCCTGTTTCACAATATCCGCCCAACTTTCATCAGGATAGCCCAATTGGCTTAACGCCTGACAGAGATACCACTGTAAATCGAGCCAAAAGTGGTTAACCCCTGCCGCGAACATCCGGTCGGCCTGCGCCAACAACTCACGCCAACTTTGTTGCCGGTAGAGCCGTTTCAGCCGCGCCCGGTATTCCGTACGAGGCGGCGCCAAACGGGTCAGTCCGGCGGTATCCTGCGGCGGTAACTGATGAACGGTATCCCAGCGCAGACTTTTCATCAGGCGATGACTGGATAACCACCCTTGCGGTTGATCACGCAGATAACGCGCCAGTTCACGCGCCTGTTCCAGCAAATCACGCCCGGACTGCACGGGCCGTACGCCGGGTGACGGCCCGTCACCGTTCGCCGACGCAGTTTGTGCGATAGTTTGCGGCACCACGGCGTCAACCCCGCCCGATTGGGCCAGACGGGTTTCCAGGGGGCCCGCCAGCCCGGCGAGGGTGGGACGAGCCGCCGCGTCCCAGCCGGCAAACACGTGTTCCAGTAACGCCAGCGCGGCCAGCACGCGTTCAAAATCGGCGCGATTCACTTCCGGGTAGCGGGATAAACTGGCCTGAACTTTGCCCCCGGTCAGCCACACCAGCGCCGCCTGACGGCGGCCTGCCCGATGGGGTAGCAAGGTTTCGCCAAAACGGTCCGCCAGCGCGGCTAACAACGTCAACCCCTCAGCCAGGCCGTTTTCACCCTCCTGATGCAGACGCGCCCAGACGTAATAGGTCGCCACGCGAACATCTTTGCAGCAGGTCGTCAGCAGTTTTTCCGCCAATTGACAGATAAGGGCCGTATCAATGCCACTGAGTTTATTGACCTCCTCACGCATGCGCTGAAAATCATCGTGATGCGCCGGATCCTCCCCGGTCGGCGCCTCCGCGCTAATGGGCAACAACCACGTCGTCCACCGTTCGGTCTGCTCTCGGGCGAGGGCCAACACATCACGCTCACCCAGACAGGTTGTTATCAATCGTTGCAACATGAGTCCTCCGTCAGGTCATCGTCATCGACCGGTGAGATGACCGGGTTATCACCCGGTGTCGTGTCAAAAATCTCTTTCGGCAGGGTAAATCCCCGCAGTTTCAGCAACGCCAGCGGCCCGCTGCCCATTTCCGTGCGTAATATCCAGGTCACCGGTAAACCGTCCGGCATAGTGAAGGTCAGCCGGTAACGGCTTTCATCCCACTTTTCTGCTTTCGCCCGCGCCAGCCAGCGAATGAGCCCCCAGGTTCCCGGATAATCACCGAACAGCCGCGCCCCGGCATTGACACTGGTCCAGGTCAGCATCACCCCCGGTTTATACGTCTCTCCCGGCCAGCGAAAACGCTGCCAGCTTTCCATCTGGTTGAAGTAACGCAATTTCTGCCCGTCTATCGTCAGGTCGGTTTCCACCACATCCCGCGCCGCGCGCGCCCGCAGTTCAAACCGCAGTCCCTGACTGCCGTCCGCAAACAGCACATCCGATAACTGACTGAGCTGATTCACCGCTTGCAGGAAACGCGGGTTAACCTGCAACCCCTGACCGTTCACGTTATCCGGCACCCAACGGTTACCCGCTTTATGCAGCACCCCGCCTAACTGGCGCGTCAAAAACTGCTCAATGCGCCCGGTGTCCGGGCGGATAAACTGCCCCAGCATCGGCAATGAAATGTCACTCTGCCCACCGGCAAACGGGTAGCGACCGGCAAAGGCGGTATTCCAGTTAGCCACGATGGCTGTCTGCCACTGTTCATTTAAACTTGCCGCTGCCGGTTTCAGTATTCCCTGCCATGCCTGATTTAACGGCTGTACGAACATCGTCTGACCGAAACCGCGCCATTGGTCACCCAAACCGGCCGCCAGCAGATTGCCGTAACCCTGGGTCTCCGTCAGGTCGGTGCTTTTGCCCTGAAACACCGTCTGCGCCAGCCTCCCCGCCCTCTCTGAGGGGTCGTCACTGGTGTTTATCTGTTGCAGTTTCAGCCGCACCTGAGTAACCCGGGTCAGGAAGGTTTGCAGGTTGAGGTTGCTGTCCGCCGTTATGACATCCGATGCCTTATTTTTCCCCATCAGCGCCAGTAACGGACCGAAAGTGCTGTCCATCGGTCCGTTCACGTCGCCAGCCTGTTGGTTAATCACCGGCACCGCCGTTTTATTCAGCAACGTCTTCGCGGATTTCACCCATACCTCCGATAACGCCGGCCCCTGCCGGCCGGTCTGCCCCTGATACGCCACGGTGTTCATCAACGCTATCAGCGGGGACTGACGCCCGTCCGCCATCAGGGTTAACTGGTCTGTCACCCCGGCCAGATTACGCGCTTTGTTCCAGCGCAGGCTGTTGAGAAAATCCTGCCAGGCCCCGGCAAAATCGGTAAAGTAACGCGCGGTCAGGCGGGCTTTCAGCGCTGCCGGTGAGACGGCGGCCGGGACGGCCTGACGGTTATCACTCAATACCCAGTCAATCGCTTCCTTGCGTGAAGCCACCGCGTTATCAATCGCTTTCTGTATCTGCCCTTCCCACGCCTGACGGGTAAACATCCCCGGCACCACGCGCGAGGTGGTAAACAACCGTTCCGCCTCGGTGTCGCCGGTCATTTGCCTTAAGGTCAGGTCGGCATAATCCGGCGCCACCGAGCGCAGCATCTGCTGGTAGAGCGTGGCTTCCGCATTGTGCCGCCCCATCTGCTCCAGCAATATCCGGCGCGCCTGACTGACCAACGCCGTGTCCGGCTGAATCCGCCATTCCGGATGGGCGGGCAGATTCTCCGCATAAAAAGCCCACAAATCCGGGGCCGCGCTCAACCACACGCCGGGGGCAATACCGGCCCGGGCCGGCTCGTTTTCACGGAGGACGCGGGTTAAAAACGCGGCCTCCGCTCTCGGTGGGGAGGCCATCATCAGATAGGCTTTAAGCTGGTCGTGAGCAGATTTTGCCCGGCGGGCCCGCTGCGGGCTGCCCGGGGGCAGATTCACCAGCGCGCTCAGTTTTTGATGCAGTATCGCCGCCGCCTTATCCCGTATCAGCCGGTTATTCATCTGGGTGTAGTACGGCAACACCGCCGTCAAGAGCGGCTGATTTTGACTCAAACCGAAACGCTGATACCAGGGCGCCCCATGTTCGACCCGATACTGTAACCGGCCCAGTTCATTACGCAGCGCCTTAAACGCCATCAACTGGGCGTCGGACGCCTCAGGACGGGCTTGCAAATCGGTCACCGCCGCGTTGACCGCCGCTATCTGGTCGCGGTTGGTCAAAAAAGAAAGCACGCTGCCCGCGCCCCACAACAAGGCCAGGGCCATCAGGCCGTGATAAACGTTGCGCTTCTGGCGCCATCCGACCCGTCTGCCGTGCCGGTGCCGACTGTCAGCTAATACCCCCTGCCAGGCGGCATCGGGCAGCCAGCTTTGCGGTCCTGCGTCCGGGGTCGCCGCCAGCGGCAGACTGAACATCAGGCCGCGCAGCGACACGACCTGAGCGTATTCCGCCAGCCACGGCGTCAACACCTTGCGCCAGTGGGCAATGCCTGTTTTCTCCAGCGTGGAGGCCAGCCGATACAAAAAATCATGGGCATTCTCGGCCAGCACCTGTTGCATGCCCTGCTGGCGCATCGGGTCAATCAACTGGCGCAGCTGGGTCTCCACCATCTCGGGGGTACAGCGTTCAGGCAAAAAGCACCCCACCGCCTGAGTCACCCGTCCTGCCTGTGACCAGAGACTGTGACACACCTGCCACAAATAGACGGGCGCTTGCCAGTGCAACTGTTGAGCCTGTTTCTGCAACATCCGCAGGGCCTTATCCATCCAGACCGGCTGCGCGCTTTGTTGTTCAGTCAGCGCCCAGACGATACCGTTGAGCGGACGGAAACGGCGCAAGCGACGCAGGGCCGCCAGTTGCGCGGCATCGGGTTCAGTGTGTAAACTGCCGCCCCACAACAAGAGCGTGCGATGGCCCTCCAGCCAGTGTTGCGTGGTCAGCCCCGGCGCGATGGCTTCCACCTGTTCAGGTTCGCCCACCAACAACAAGATACGGACCTTATACCACCAGAACATCCCGTAACGACGGTGCAAGCGATCGCCTAAATCACTGAGTATTGGCGCAGACTGGCTGAGGCGAATTTCAGCTTGTGCAGCCTCTGGCCGTAATGGTTGTTGCGCTTTATTCTGCCGTATATACTCCCATGCCGTGCTCCCCAATAAGCCTATCAATATGGCTGGGAAAAGCGTGGCATAGGCATACCACGCAAGGTTTAGTAACCCGTTGTCCTCAAGCACTGCCTGATTTAAATAAATCAGCAGAAAAAATATTCCGGCAAGACTCAGCGTAATTACAATATATCCCCGAAGGCCATAGTGATGATGATGACTCGCATTCATGGATGTAACTCCTTCGTCATTAAATAAAGTACAGCGTTACCCTCGGGTAATTGATTGATAATGATATGATCGCTATTTGTCAGGCCAGTGGCCTCGGTCAGCATGGCTGAGGTCAGAAACACAGACAACGGCCCCGGTGGACCAAAAGTATGGTCGATTAAATGAACAGGATTTTCCGGGACAAAATGGAATGGACTATCACGGCCCTCCATCATCAGTTCAGTCAGCACGTTTTGAGAAATCCCCGTCACCCAGAGGTGCTGCATACTGCTTTTGGCAATGCGGTTATACTCAAATAACATTCTGAAATCTTTCTTTATTTCCCCGGGTAACGATGGCAGCGCCCTTCCCATACCCGCCAGAACGTTTAACTTTTTCTGGGCGGCAAATGCCGTTGAGGAAAGTAACTGAGCAGACAAAAATTCGCTGTATGCTTCTTTACCTCCTTTGGCAGGCCAGCACTGGCAGGCGATAACCATTGTCAACCCCTCAAAAGCCGCCTTATCGTACAATGACGTGATTACCT
This sequence comes from Photorhabdus sp. HUG-39, assembly GCF_963878365.1. Taxonomy (NCBI): domain Bacteria; kingdom Pseudomonadati; phylum Pseudomonadota; class Gammaproteobacteria; order Enterobacterales; family Morganellaceae; genus Photorhabdus; species Photorhabdus sp. HUG-39. Next base: position 19,417 of record NZ_CAWNWY010000028.1, read on the forward strand.
CCCTGCTCTCTATTTGAGTGGGAACCAAACCCCACTGTTGTTGCACACACTCTTGATGATGAGACAAATCCATTGAAGGGACGTCAGCAAGATAAATGGTGCTCAAAAGCGAGCGATATCCGGGACACTGTTGCTCAAACTTATCATCAACTTTCGCCAATAACTGCCGGATATCCGTTGATGGCACAGACAGCGCCCGTCCGGCATCGGGAAAAGCCGGAATATCTTTCGGTTTACCCAACAAGGGGGCTATGCCCTGCGGTTCTGGTGTCAGAATAAAGTTGCCGACCACCGCCAATTGCTTTCTGCTCCATTGCTGCCACTGGAAACGGGTTTCGGCACTGGCGGCTTCCCAGGCTTGCGCCGCAGTACAAAATCGCTCATAGCGGTTTAGTACCGCACCGAATAACAGCATCCAGCCGAAAAAGGCCGGTAAGCTGCCATACAGTACGACCTGCAATAAATCGGGGGGTTCTCTCAGCGCAAGTGCCATACCTGTTCCTACCGCCAGCATCAGCAATAAAATCATCCCCCACACCCCATAACGCACCGGCGCCACGACACGAAGCCGGGGGATCTCTGGAATAGGCCAACTCATGACGACGACTCAACCTGGTGATGAGGCATTGAACTCAATACTCGACATCCACACTGGCAGCGACAATAATGCACCACTACAGCGCGGCCATTTTCCTGAACGGTATTATCCCCCTCAATAATGGGATTAATACCGTGCCCGTCTAACGGACAATTAATGAGATCACCCACCAAAGCGGCCTGTTTACCGTCGAAATACATTGTTGAAGAAGCGGTAATCACTTTTCCACCTCGATCGGTGGCATCACCTAAACAAACAATACCAGACATTGTGATATCCTCTATTGATTATCGAAATAACCCTAAATAAACCATCAGATATCAGGAGATAATATTTCATCCCGATATATCTCATTATTGACTTTAATCTTAAGGGCCCCATACCTTTAAAAACTGAATTAAAAGATAAATAAGCGGCCCACTCAATAACACCACTACAGGGATTAAGAACAGTAGGACTTTGTATTTCTTTCGCTTAATGCATTGAATCGTCCGATAAATGACATAACCATCAATAATCATGATGACCGGCCAGGCATAATAGAAAACAAGAAAAACACAGACTAATACCACATCCCAAAAATCAAATTTAACCCACCATGAATGCATTATTAAAAAAACCGACCTCTCACAGAAAGAATACCCCCGTCGCCAATAAAATCGGCAAACTCTTTTTTATCCAATTTTCACCACCTGTGCTATTTGATAATCGCTCGCAGGATAAACCCGAAAGCAATGTTATTATTAGTCGAATCCGCCGAAAATTAAAAAGCATCCGGCCTGACTCTGAGGGTCTGGCTAATCGCATCCCAGAACGCCACTATTTCATTCTGGCTATAAGCTGTCGGAGTCTCTTCATCATTGACCACCGTCAAATCAAAGACCGGTGTTTTCTTTCCGCCGGTTTTCTCATTTGCCAGTAACGTAAACTGATAACGCGGATCATCACTATCCGGCTGTAATCCCACCGCCAATAATTCCTCGGTATCCAGCCCATTAATTTTTCGCGCACCTTTACGAAAAATATCACCCCGGTACAGAAATGCTTTAATTTGGCCGATACGCTCCAGCATACTGTCTTTTTCACGGATATAGTTATTCGTTTGTATTCTCACATTCAAATAATTATCCGGGCCAGTTTTATATAATGTGCCGATATCTTCTTTATCCCTTTGATTATCTGTAATAAACGCATTGGAAATACAGCTTCCCGAAGTAGTCGGAATTTCCGTCTCTTCACGCCCCCGTACACGGGATAATAAATCCCTCAGTTCAGCCAGTTTCTCAGGTACTGTATTGGTATAAACTCTAGGAGCAATTTGTCGATCCTTGTCATAGCGTGCAGCGGAGCCATTTTTCGCTTCCATTTCTACTTTAATCGCCACTCCATTGCTATATAGATGGGCTTCTAATACCCGGACGACATCCGGTACACTTTGATTCTCCATACGTTCAAAAATAATCCCTTTCATCCCTTCGGGGACAGAGTAAATATTTTTTAAATAGGGCATATCAACGGGATATGACGTCTTCATCTGCCGTAATGCTTCTTCCCGTAATTGAATACGCTGTTCAAAGGCAGGTAAATAGATCCGTTGAGTTTCTACCCAATAATCGTTCACCCGGGAAGCATTCACCGTATCATGATAGTTTTCCGGTAAATCAACTAAATATCGACCGATACAACGGGTTTGCATATTTGCTAACATTTCCGTTGTCACTTTCTTTTCCTTTTCAGTTAAAACAGGATGATAAGGATCAGGTAAATACCATCGCCATAAGGCATAAATAGCCACACCAGCCAACAAAATAAGTAAGATATTTCTTTTATTCAATTTTTACCGCCCAGATAATCTTGATGATTTAACCTAAAGTACGTATCGGTATTTTCTTATCCTTTCCCACCCTGATTTTTAACCTTTATATCCCTATAAAGGATTTAATTTAAAACACATATTATCGGAGATTGAAAGCGCCGGGTCTGACTCTGAGGGTCTGGCTAATCGCATCCCAGAACGCCACTATTTCATTCTGGCTATAGGCTGTCGGTGTCTCTTCATCATTGACTATCGCCAAATTAAATACCGGTGTCCTTCTGCCCCCAGTTTTTTCATTGACCCGTAATGTAAACAGATAACGAGGATTATCATTGTTCGGTTGACGGCCCGACAGTAATAGCTCTTCGGTATCCTGCCCATTTATTTTCCGTATCCCTTTGCGCAAAACCTTCCCACGGGACAGCATTGCTTCAATTACGCCAAGGCGTTCCAGCATACTGTCTTTTTCACGGATAAAATTATTAGTACTCATTCTAACATTCAGGTAATTATCCGGGTTCGCTTTATACAATAAGCCTATATCTTCTTTATCCTTTTTATTATCGGCAATAAATGCATGAGGAATACAGTTTCCGGCGGTAGTGGGTATTTCCGTCTCTTTACGTCCCTGTATCCGGGATAATAAGTCTTTCAACTCTGCCAGTTTCGTTGGCACAGTATTGGTATAAACAGTCGGTTCAGTCTGCCTATCCTTGTCATAACGTGCCGCTGAACCATCCTTTGCTTTCATTTCCACTTTTATTGCCACGCCATTGCTATACAAATGGGCTTCCAATACCCGAACTACATCCGGTACACTTTGGTCCTCCATACGCTCGAAAATAATCCCCTGCATCCCCTGAGGTAAGCGGTAAATATTCTTTAGATAGGGCATATCAACGGGATATGACGTCTTCATCTGCCGTAACGCGTCTTCCCGTAATTGAATACGCTGTTCAAAGGCAGGCGGATAGAGCAGACGGGTTTCTACCCGATTATCGTTCACCCTAGCCGCCTCCACGGTATTGTTGTAGTTGGCTGGCAAATCAACCAGATACCGACCAATACAACGGGTTTGTAAGTTTGCTAATAATTTATCCACAGCTAATTGTTCCTTCTGATTTAACACAGTATGTGGGGGATAGGGCTGCAACCAGTGCCACCCCCCGTAAAACACCAGCGCAAGCAGGCTGGCAATTGCAATAACCAGTACTTTTTTTCTATTCATCAGGATAGGCCAGAGATGTTTGTTTAACAGATTGCGCTATTTTGATAATCGCTCGCAGGGTAAACCAACGGGTATCTTTGGTGTTATCCGTTTTATAAGCGCCTTCATGATCAACTTCTACGCCCAGTAACGAACACAAGCCACTGGCGGCAAACTTACCGCTTTCAACCGGCACAGTGCCATCGCCGGGCTGTTGCGGGTCTGCAATAGCAAAAGCTTTTAGATGACTATGATCATTGGGTTTGTTTGGTTCAGTGGAATACCCCACCATACGCGTCCCTGCAAGATGATTATTATACGGGTCGTATACCGGGCTATTAAATGCCAGCCCGGGGTCATCTCCCCGGTTAACCTGAGTACGCACTACCCAACGCACTACGCCATAAGAGCGGTATTTCATACTGTTACCATAAAAAGCATAGGTATTGTTGTGGTAACGGCCATTTAACCCTTCGATAAAAGGCCGGACTTTTGTCGATAACGTATCATGATATTTATCCCAGTCTGCCTGCATTATCGCCGGGTTTTGTTTCTCATTAGTCGGGTTAATCAGACGCTCTTCGCATAACCCCCACCATTTATCACGCTGCAAATAGATTTCTTTATAAGGATCACGTTTCGGTAAGGTATAGAGTGTCCTACCATCTTTAATTTGCAACCATCCGGTGCCATATCTCAGACCGGGCAATAACTGGAGTGGTCCCGGTGATTGCGCCATCACTGGAGTGAGCTGGGCACCATCTTTACCAATCACCAGCCCAACAATGCCATTTTCACCTGCTTTCATCCGTTTATAAGCCATTGGCGAGCCATAGGTTGGCATTACTCCGTGGACAATACCCAGAATGTCGTTGCGTTTCCCCAGTACTTCTGAACAGTGACGAGCGACCAATCCCCCCATTGAATGGGTCACCAAAATCACTTTCTCACAGGGCTGACCACGCTGTTTATAATCTTTCACAATTTTACCAATATAGTCAGCCAGATTTTTTGCCGACTCTACATTAGACTGAAGCCAGTTATACCCCATCGCATGGACTGGAAACTGATATTGATAACTCAACTTAATCTCATTTAACGAGAGCTTTTCTTCCCCCATCTCAGCCTGTAGATCCATCAACTCCAGTTGCTGTCGCAGTGTCTGCTTCCCCGTCTTATTCAACCGGTTGTGCAATAACTCATCCTGATCATCCAACGCCGCCTGAAGCCAGGACAGAAATTCACCGTAACTCATATAAGCTACCTGCCCCCAGCCCCGCTCTTTCCGTGAGGGAAATTTAGGGCCCTCTTTATCGTTATCATCCACCCTTCCCCGTGAATCAACTTCTGTATTCTCTGGGTCAAGCAACTTTTTTCGCGTCTCTGCGCCGTGTATCATCCACTCCCACAGGCTTCCAAGGCCATCGACATTCCAGACTGAATCACCATTTTCTGCTTGTAAGTTACTCCCCATCACCCCGGGCAAAAAAATCACCGGAATAACCCGGTTTGGCACCTTATAACAAATCGCTGTCAGGTTCTTTTCACTGGGCGCATTAACTAACGGGTAATACAGACTGCCATGCTCGTCATAAACAGGCTGAACAACAATTTTTTCTGATGAATCGGACATCATTACTCCTTACCTTCTTTTAAATAGAACTTCATTGCTTCCACCCCTAATTGCTGCTGTTTGGTCACCTTACCATCCGAGTCGGTTGTCGAAGGTTGCTGACTATTGTCCTGATTGTGTAAAAGGCTGCTTTGATAGTTCACCGGTGAATCATCAAAAGGCCAGAGCACCTGCGGTGTTATAGAAAAATCCGTTGTCTCACGTTGGGAAGCCATCTGATTAAAACTCTGCCCACCAAATTTTTGCCACACCGCCGCCCGCTGGATAATGTTATTGGGTGCTCCACTTTCCACTTGCCCGTTGCTAATACGGATATATCCCCCGCCACAGGCCAGCAAAATCTCCTCTTTGGCACTGATGATCACTTTGCCTTCATGACTGCTCACCGTGATGTCTTTCAACGCCTCCAGTCCCATCGCATCACCCTGCGCCTGAATATCTATCCGCCCTCGGCGGGCAAACAGTTTGATCCCCAGCTTTTCGGCAAACAGGCTGATAATCCCACCGGCAGCCACCGTGAATTTTTTCAGCACACTGAAATCGGTATTTTTCCCACTGGTGGCGATAATATTTTCCCCTGCGGAAAGCTGGAGATTTTTCGCCGTCGTCTGAGCAATACCCTCGGGTGCGGAAAGTAACAGCGCTGATTTTCTCAGTTCCGTCAACGTGTCACTCAATAACGCCTTCTGTTGCTGCAAATCCGCTAATTCAGCTTTGGCGGTTTCTGCCGCACCCCGTAATGCTTCGGTTAACGCCTGCGCCTGTTGTAACTGACTGATTGCCGCCTGCATTGCCAACACCGGCCCCTGGGCTTTGGGTTGCCCGTCTGTACTGATAAACAACCCTTTCCCGGCCCGGATCGCGCCCCAGTCATCGGTACGCAGCTCAAAGCCCTCACCCCGTTTCTCCGGGTGCGGTTGCTGGCTGTCCACCAGATGCCCCAGGTTGAGCTGGCTCTTACCGCCGTATTCAGTACTCAGTTTGATGTGTTCCCGACCGCGCTCGTCGTCCATCCGTAATTTGTTATTCGACGGGGTACGCAGGACGTTGCGTTTGTAGTTGCCCAGGGTGACGTGATCGGGGTGTTTCGAGTCATGCAGCGCATGAGCGATATAGGGCCGATCCGGGTCGCCCCCTTCAAACGCGATCGCCACTTCGGTACCTGCCAGTAACGGCCAGTGAAAACCGTAGGTGTCACCCGCATAGGGGCGAGCCAGACGCACCCACAGGCTTTCTCCCCCCAGCGGCCAGTCTGCCCGGTCAAAGTCAAACGCCACCCGGTACAACCCGTCTTTATCAATATCCCCGTACGGATCGTTCACGACCGTGCTGCTCACCCGGGCCGGCAAGGTGCCCGCTATCCGGGGTTTCGGGATCAATTCAGGCCGGAAACAGATGTTTTCCGCGTAGGGGATCGCCGTGAACGCCATTTCAAAACTGCGATCCCGGCGCGCGCTGCTGCGAATAGCGGTGATCACCGCCCCTTGACGGAACGCTGCCGGGGCCTCCCCCCTGACTTTCAACTCCTGGCCCGGCAACAGCGTCGCGGAAGTGGTTAACCCCCGCAGTTGAGTCTGCCGATTCAGGTAGCGCTCATGGCGCAGCCGGGAGTAGAACACCCCGCTTTCCACTTCCGGATCCAGCTCGTAACGGTTGCCCAGCACCCGGTAGTTATCCCGATAATGGTACGCTTCGCCGTACAGGGTCTCATCGCCCCGCGTCACATCCACCTCGGTATCCATACCGTACTGCGGCAGCGCGTCACGGTAATTATAATCGCGGGTCACCACTTTCCCTTCCACCACCTGATGCGCGGTTTCCATCCCCCACACCGCGTCCACCTCCCCGCCGTGCATCCCTGACGGAGGGCGGGCCGGCATACAGACATTCAACTGGTAGTAACGCTGATCGTCGTAAAACTCCACCACCTCAATTTTCAGCCGGTCGTCCGCGGTCAGTTTGTACCAGATCCCCACTTCCGCCAGCAGACGTTGCACAAAACGCAAGTCATCTTCGTCGTATTGCATCACCTGCTCCCGCTTCGGGTAGGTGTACGCCAGGGTGAATAAGAAATCCTGGCCGCGAAAACCGTGACGTTCACGCAGGATTTTTTCCACGATTTCCGGCACCGACATCTGCTGATAAATCGCGGTCTGGTGGCTTCTCGACAACAGGGCCAACCGCGGCTCCAGGGTCACGGCGTAATGGCTTTCATCCCGCGAGGTGGACAGCAGCTTAAATTCGCTGATCACGCCGTATAGCGTACGCAAGGGCGCCGGGGGCACGATTGGCATGCCCCGCCTCCCCGGATTAATCGCGGGCGACGTCAGGGTAAACGCGGCGTCCCGCATCAGCATCTGTGCCGGCTCGATATCCTTCACCGGGCTGGTGAATTCAATGGCGTAACGAAAAGGCCGGCTTAAGGCTTCCTGCCCGCTAAAGGCCACCACATCCAGCGGCGCGGTATTTTTCCACACGTTCAGTACGTAGCGGCTGTGATCAAAGATGATCGCCGGGGTAGCGTTGTTCATGACGCGCGCTCCGTTGGCTCTGTTTCAGTGAATGTCAGGGTGATCTCGCCGGTTTCATCGGCGCCCAATATCACCCCGCCCGGTTTATCGTGATGGGCCAGACGTTCCAGCAGCGCCTGCGATAACCCCGGCAAAATTTGTTGGTTGAGCAGGCTGTCGATATTACGGGCGCCGCTGTCCGGCAGCAGGCAGGCGCTGACCAGCGTGTCACGGAGGGCGCTTTCCACCTGACAGCTCAGGCCATAATGGGTATGGAGTCGCCGGGTCACCTGCCCCAGTTTGACGTCCACAATACGCCTGAGGGCCTCAGCCGGTAACGGGCGGTAAATCACCGTTTGAAAGCGGGCCAGCAGGGCAGGCTGGAAGTGATCCCGCAGCACAGGATACAACCGCTCATGCAGCGCGGCATTCGGGGCGTCAGGTTGTTGCGCCAGTAGCGCCATCAAGTGATCACTGCCCAGATTCGACGTCATCAATATCACGGTCTGACGAAAGTCGATCTCGCGCCCTTCGCCATCACGCATAAAACCGCGATCAAATACCTGATAGAACAAATTCAGCACGTCGCGATGGGCTTTTTCCACTTCATCCAACAGCACCACGCTGTAAGGACGTTGACGGACCGCTTCTGTCAGTATCCCGCCCTGACCGTATCCGACATAACCCGGCGGAGCCCCTTTCAACTGGGAAACCGTATGCGGCTCCTGATATTCCGACAGGTTGAGGGTGATCAGTGAACGTTCCCCGCCAAACAGGCTATCCGCCAAGGCCCGCGCGGTTTCAGTTTTCCCTACCCCACTTGGCCCAACCAACAAGAAAACCCCCAGTGGACCGTGTTCCGGCGTCAGACCGGTTTTGGCCGCCCGTAAACGTTGGGCAATGTCCCACAGCGCCGTCTCCTGACCGATCACCCGCTCGCCCACATGCTGTTCCAAATGCAGCAGGCCGGTTTGCTCGTCTTTCAATACGCTGCTTAACGGGATGCCCGTCCAGTCGGCAATCACTGTTGCCACGGTACGCGCATCCACATCCGGCGATAGCAAGGGCTGCCCCTGTTGCAGGGTTGCCAGTCGCTGTTGTAACGCGGCCAGTTCATCCTGCCGGCGGCTGTCCTGTCGGATCGCCAGTAACTGTTGCGTGAGCTGTTTTTCCTGTTGATACTGTTCATTCCGCTGTTGCTGTTGCCGACCCAGTTCATTGCGCAGCACAGCAATCTGCGCCAGACGGTCAGCGTGATGAGCCTGCCCCAACGTCATATCTTCCCGTATCGCCTGTTGCTCCATCTCAAGCGCGGTCAATTGGGTCTGGAGTTGCGTCAACGCCGCCGGTACGGTGTCCAAACTCATCCGCGCCCGCGCGCCGGCGGTATCGAGCAGATCCACCGCTTTATCCGGGAGCTGACGCCCAGCCAGGTAACGACGGGAGAGTGTCACCGCCGCCTGTACCGCACTATCAAGAATATGGACACCGTGGTGGCGGGCATAACGCGCTTTCAGCCCGCGCAACATCAGGCAAGCGGTTTCATCATCCGGCTCGTCAACGTTAATCCGCTGGAAACGGCGCTCCAGCGCCGCATCCTGTTCAAAATAGCGTTTGTACTCCGACCAGGTGGTCGCCGCGATAGTCCGCAATTCCCCCCGCGCCAACGCGGGTTTCAGTAAGTTAGCGGCGTCTGCGCCGCCCGCCTGATTACCGGCACCAATCAAGGTGTGGGCTTCATCAATAAACAGTAAGATGGGGGTGGACGATTGCCGGACAGCTTCAATCACGTTTTTCAGCCGTTGCTCAAATTCGCCTTTCACCCCGGCGCCCGCCTGCAACAGGCCCAGATCCAGCGCCCGGATACTGACCGTTTTCAAGCTAGCCGGGACATCGCCTTCGGCAATCCGCAGCGCCAGTCCTTCCACCAACGCGGTTTTCCCCACGCCCGGCTCACCCACCAGGATCGGGTTGTTTTTACGCCGGCGCGATAAGATGTCGATCATCTGGCGAATGTCATTATCACGGCCAAAGACCGGATCAATGCCGCCTTCAGCGGCGCGGGCGGTGATATCCAGCGTGAATTTATCCAATACGCTTTGCAAAGCCGGGGATAACACGTGAGGATTGGGCATGGGGTTATCTGCGGCGGTCTCCGCCAGGTCAACAGCCGATCCTGCCTCAGTCAAACGCGTCGTGACCTGCTTCTCCGGGCACTCGTCTGAGTGGCGATCCAACAGCGGGCGCAGACGTTGCAGTTGCGTCACGCTCAAGCTCAGTAACGGCCAGGCATCATGCGCATGCAACCAGTCCGGCTGACCGCGCAATGCCTGCAAAAGATGCGCCGAGCGAATAAATTCATTGCCCGCGTCCTGAGAAGCCACTTCCCAGGCGACCTGTAATAAATGCCACAGACGGTCTGACAACCGTGGGCGTTGATGATTGATGTTGTATGGCAGGCGATCCAGCGCAGCCAGGAGTGTCTGCCACAACGTATTCATATCCCACTGATAATGCCGGGCAATGACGGTAATATCGCCTTCCCCCATTTCAAGCAGCTTGAGCAACCAGTGTTCTACGGTAATTTCACTTTGTGCCCGTGTCCGGCAAAGTACAGCCGCTGCATCCAGCGCCTGTACGCAATAGGGATTTAACCGGCGAAGTAAAATGGCTGACGGATTTTCCATGACAGTTTTCTCCATCCTGTTCCTCTGTTGCTTCGGGTACGCTACCGCCCATAGCCGTATACCGAGGCCCATAAGGTCATGATGCTTCATGATTTCAGGTGTTTTTGTCCCAGGCGGGGCCAACGGCCCCACCCGCCTATCAATGATAAAAAATAAAAAAACAGCGGACGTTACGCCGTCGAACGTTCACTCCAGGAATCGGAGTGAATGACGTTGCCGTCTTTGTAAGTCCAGGTGATTTTTTCGTAGCGGAACTCAACGCGTTCCAGATGGTTGTGCTTCTCTTTGGCCGGATCTTTGATGTCATGCATCAGCGGCGCCACTTTCACCACCTTCACGTTATCCAGTTTGGTGTTGAAATATTCTTTCTCCTGACCGGCATCATCAATTTTGTACCACTTGATTTCCGCCGATTTCAGGGTCTGACCGCTGGTGACCGCCTTATACAGATACGGGGTCGAGGCATCGACCTCTTTGGTGAACACCAGCGGCGCGTGCACGCGGGTCCCGGTCAGCTTGCCGGTATTGTTGTCGGTCGGGATATACACATCATGTTCCAACGCCACAATTTCAATACTGCCTTCCCGGTCCTGAACATCCACCGACCCTTTGATGTCGGCACCGCCGTCATCTTTCAGCCACAAATAAGCGGGGATCGCCATAAGTTTACTCCTGTTGTTGTCTCAATGAGGTCGCCGGTATCGGCGACGTTGTTGCTGAAACGCCCGGCACCGTTTGCGGTCGCGGACAGGCGACCGCGTTCGGTATCAGACGGATTTCAACTCTGCGATTAGCGGCACGCCCTGCCGCGGTGGTATTCGTCGCGATCGGTCGCGTCGCCCCGTCGCCGTGTACGGCGAAGCAGGCAGGCGACAGCTCGCCGGTCTGTAACAGCCAGTCACGGACGGCTTCGGCCCGCGCCAGTGACAGGGCCTGGTTTTTCGCGGCATTACCGGTCGCATCGGTATGGCCGGTGATTAAAATCATCCGGCCCGGTTTAGCGCGGAGAGCGATCAACGCATTGATTAATCCCGGGGCCGAGCCGGGTTTCAGTGTCGCCCGTCCCACATCAAACAGGGCCGGGCTATTCAGGCTGATCGTCTGCGGTAACGCGGTCGTCACCGGTTTTTTTGCCTGATGTTCAGGGGAGTAACCGGCTATCGCCGCCTGTAACGGCAGACGTAATCGCGCCCCCTGATACAGCCCCAGTCCCAGATGCCACGGCACCCCGTGACGGTAATACTCTTCAAGACGACCGGCATCGGCCCGCAATACCGCCATCGCCTGCGCTTTGCCGCGCGCATCCGTCATGGCGACAGCCTGATAGTGCTGCCAGTCATCGTCCACCTGACGCAACCCTTGCCGGTTATGCCAGGCCGAGCAGCCCAGCGCGGTCATCCCCGCCAGCATAAACAGCCCCAATGCCCCCCTCAGCGCCCGCGGCCCGACGGTCTGCCATGATCTCACGGGGAACAGCGGCCATACCGGGTCCGGGAAGGGCAATACCGGCATCCCGGTCTCCGGTGAGCTGACCGGGTCACCGGCGTTGTTGAGCGCCGTTTTGGCTTGCAACCACTGTTGCCAGAGATGACCGGGTAACCGCTGCGGTAATGCCGGGACAAAGGTCAGCGCCATCGCCTGAGGCGGACACGGCGGCAGGCCGTCTTCGGGGGCCAGGCAAGCGGGTAATACGCACGCCCGCATCCAGTCAGCCCAGCCGGTCAGCTCAACCCCACACTGAAAACGGGCGCTCTGTTCCGCCACGCTGCCCTCGCCCAGCCAATCCGCCAGCGGCTGGCCTGAGACGCCCTTGCGCCAGACCGTGACGGTGTTCTGACCGGCCTGCCACGCAAACCACGGGGGATCAGGACGCTGGGACTCCCCGGCTAAGTAACCGGTCAGCACTAGCGGTAACGGGATACCCTGGCGACGACGCGCCTGAGAAAGCTGCCAGCGCAGTTCCCGCACCCACCCCGCCAGGGCCGTCTCATCCCGGTACTGTTGCGGGTTGATAACGGCCATCACGCTCAACTGGCCGCCCCAGGCGGGCCGGGCAGCCAGCAGGCTTGCCACCCCATCGGACAACGCGGTCCCTGACGGTAAACATAGCCAGTAGCCCTGCGGCGTCTGACGCCCCCGTTCATCACCAAACAGGCTGTCCTGGACGTGACCGCAAACCAGCACCACCGGGCGACGATCACCGTCCGGCGGCAGCCCTGCCGACAGGCAGTCGAGCTGTTCCCGTCGCCGGGATCGCCCGGTATAAAACAGTCCGACCGGCGTGAAGAGCAGGATAATAGCGCCCCCCACCCATCGGCCCGCCGGCGATAAGGGGAGCCAGACCAGACAGAGCGTTTCCCCGGGCGTCACGCGCCAGACGGGCAACGGGACAGGTGAGATACGGGCCGTTTTCCATCCCGTCAAAACGCAGCGACACGGCATAACGGGCCACCGCCATCGATTCCCGGCGGTCGCTGAACTCATCCTGTACCGGCACCCACGCCTGCCGGTAACGCGCCGGACGGTCCGCCTGTTCATCGGGTTTCAGGCAATTACCGCCATGGGCATACAAATGCGGCAAGGCCAGCAAGACGGTGACCTGTTGCGTCTCTGCCGGCAGCGCCGTCGCCAGTTCCAGCACCGGCGGCAGATCATCTGCCCGATCGGTGTCAATCAGCGATCCGTCAGCAAAGCGCACGCACAGGTGATCGGCTTTCAACTGCCCCAGCGCCAGGGTGTCTTTATCAAACACCGCGGTCAGCACTCCCCAGGGATGTCTCAGCCCCAGACGGGCAACACATTCATGGGTATACGCCTCCCAGCGGGCCTGTTGCTGAAACTGTTGGGGCGACAAGCAGGCGCCCGTCACCCAGAGCGGACGATCAATTTTCATGTGGCTACCCCTTGGCTTTCGGCATCTGAGCAACCAGCGACAGATTGACGTCCAGTCCTTCCACCTGAAAATGGGGCACCGCGTACAACCGGACCCGGAAGAAACCGGGGTTGTCGTCAATATCTTCAACCGTGACACGCGCTTCGCGCAACGGGTAAGAAGCCTGCACATCATCAGCAGGATCGGTCATTTCGGTCACCAGGGTGTTGATCCAGTTGTTCAACTCAATTTCGAGCAGACGCCGGTCCTTGGTGGTGCCGATGTTCTCCCGCTGGATGAGCTTCAGATAGTGGGCAATGCGCGACAGCAGAAAGATATAGGGCAGACGCGCATTGATCCGGCTGTTGGCCGTGGCGGCATGCGTGTCGTACAACGCCGGTTTTTGCGCGGAGTTGGCCGAAAAGAAACAGGCATAGTCGCGGTTTTTGTAGTACGAGAGCGGCATAAACCCCAGATTGGCAAATTCAAACTCGCGGGTTTCCGGGATCATCACTTCTGACGGAATTTTAACCTGATTACCGGTCCCCAGATCGTAGAGATGGATCGGTAAATCGGTGACGGCGCCCCCCGCCTTCGGCCCGCGTATCTGCACGCACCAGCCATTGCTGACAAAGCTCCTGACCAGGTTGGCGGCAAACGCGAACGCCGCGCTGGTCCACAAATATTTATGGTGATCCGGCCCGGCGACCGCTTCGACATAGTTAAACGTGCGGACCGGCACCGTATCCGGGCCGTAGGGCAGACGCCCCAACACCCGCGGCATCGTCAGGCCGATATAGCGGGCATCGTCACTGTCGCGGAACGCCTGCCACTTAATGTATTCAGCGCGGTCGAAGTAGCTGCCGAGGTCTTTAATCGCCGCCACGTCTTCCATGGTTTTTTTACCAAAAAAAGCCGGTCCGACCGCGCCGATGAAAGGCATATGCGCCGCGGCCGATACGCTGGCGATATTGCGTAATAAGGCAATATCCTGCGGGCCGGCATCAAATTCGTAATCGGCAATCACCGCGCCGACAGGTTCGCCGCCCGGCGCGTCGTATTCCTGAAGGTAAGTGTGGTGATAGAAACCACTTTGGATAATTTCCGGCGCGTCATCAAAATCCTGCCGTAAATCTTCCCTGGACACATCCAGGACTTCGATTCTGACGTTTTGACGAAAATCCGTCCGGTCAACCAAAAATTTCAGGCCGCGCCAGGCCGATTCGATGCGCTGGAATTCGGGATGATGCATCACCTCATCCAACTGACGGCTGATTTGGCTGTCCAGCTCACCGATATGGTGGTCCAGCAAGGTTTTGTCCAGCCGCTCGACTTTTTGCGCTGACGCGTTCAGCAGATTGAGAAAAACCCGGACGGCGGCGGTCACCCGCTCATCCGCCGTGACATCCGCCAGCGCGTCACTATGTTGAAAAAATTCAATGTCGCTCAGCTGCTCGACCGGCTGTAAGTGGATTTTTTCAAACAATGACTGATAAACACTGCCTTCAGCGCAGGGTGTGGTGGCCGCCGCCGCGGCCTGTTCTTGTCCCGTCATTCATTTCTCCTGACTAAAATACCGTTATCATCCGATAGTTTTTGGCGCTAATGCCGCCAGTTCAGTACGCAGTTCATCACTGAGGGCCGCGTCTTTGAGAATGCGCTCAAATTCACGGCGAAACGTGCTGTTGTCCAATAAATTGGATTTCAAATCGCGCAGTAAATTACGCATCGAAAGCAGCGCCCGCAGTGGGGGAATTTGGCGGGCCACGTGCTCAGGATCGAAATCCTTTATTTGCCGGAAAGTGAGGGCGATATTTTCTTCGTCGCCATTTTCAGTCAGGGTATTTTTCACCGTCAGATTAACGGCGGGGCTGAATTCCGCCATCACGCTGTCAAAATTGTTTTTATTAATAGACACTTTTTCTCTTTCCGAGAGCGGACGCTGTTCCCGCCCATGACTGTAATCGCCCATCACCAATAATTTCAGCGGCAACTCCACTTTTTTTTGCGCGCCGCCGGTATGCAAATCCAATTTAATATTTACCCGCGCTTTGGGGATTTCATTTTGAAAACTCTGGGCCATCATCGGCTCCTCAGTAATAAAAAAGAACGCCGGGCATGAGGGGCATGCCCGATAAATTTCAGGAACGAAAAACGGATTCAGCTATTTCAGAGCAGGCAGTTAACCGGACAGTAAATAAGAGAAAACCGACAAGATCCGCCGCAATAAATAAAGCCATTTATCGGGTAGATCATTTCCTAACCAAGGCGATTCTCTAAACAGTGTTATCTAAAATCAAGACATTTTTTATCCTATCGCACTTTTTGCACAAGATAAATCGGTCATAAAAACCTTTCTAAAACCTAAAAAGAAGACAATATATAAACCTAACCTAAACGACATGACATTTTCTTGCAAAAAAGATGGCGTTTATTTTCATAAAATGATAGCGACTTATCTGTTTTGTTATCATTAGGGGTATTCAGCACACTATAGAACGGTGATATTTTTTAAATTTAGACTATTTTTCAATTCATTAAATAATAAATAAACCGTGCTTGATTGGACGGGTGAAAAAGAGAATGGTTATCAGTCAGATTATGCGAATGAGAATAAATTTAATTAAGTGGCGTCATATTGATGATATTATGAAATAACTCGCTTATTCATTATAGCTTTTATAGGATAATGCGGCTGGAAATGAGGAAGTCCTATTCTATGCGATAGTCCGGGATATTTTTTTGGACTATTTTTAATGGCATGAAAGTTATTGAAGGGGGTGTTCCTGAAATAGGGAGCCGAAGTCCGGGGAAAATGCAATGATTGATGATGGATACGATGATTTATTTTCGGGTATTCCGTCTTCACATTCATGTCCCGGAGACGCGGGGCCATTTAAGTCAACGACAGGTGTTATAAAACACCGCTGAATGCCGATAATCAAAATGACTTATGTCCGCGTAGTCGCTGCGTGTTTACTTGATGCTCTCTGTATAGCTTCAGATAAAGACCTTTGTTCATGAAATGAGGGGGGATGACCTTCCCAAATGCGGGTCGTCCACTCCCGCCTGGCACCACTATCTTCATTTCTAAGCTGCCTGTACGGCAGTGCACATTCAAGCAGTGGTTTATATGCAAGTTATCCATTTCTAAGCTGCCTGTACGGCAGTGCACATTGCTTCTGCATTGTTTCGTTGTAATGAGCATTTCTAAGCTGCCTGTACGGCAGTGCACGTTTGTGATCGCTCTCTTACTTAGCCGCAATTTTCTAAGCTGCCTGTACGGCAGTGCACATGTAAAAACACGGGAGTGACTGGCGATCAGGTTTCTAAGCTGCCTGTACGGCAGTGCACTGTTACATATTAACTCCAACTCACTGACTATCAAAGAATATATTTATCAAAAGCAAAAAAAACCTTTTTTATGAGACAGGTTAAATTTCATTAAAAATCAATGAATTATAGTTGGTCGTTAAAAAAGGGTAAAATTTAGGTCCGGGGAAATATCATTTTTTCAGTTACATTTTACCCTTTACAGCCAACATGCTTGTCCATCAACAAGCAAAATTCCCATATCCTAGAGTACTTCTATATTCTGGCTATCAAGCGTATTTTTGTTCAGCCATTACGCCGCTCTCACTATGTAATTAAATGCTACGTTGCGGGGGCGGTTCTCCGAAGCGACAGGAACAACCCTTGACGTATCGAACCCAAAACCGTATGCAGTGTATACAGTATCCGGGGTAAAATGACCTACCGATTTGGGATTACCATCTGTAGCCACGCCAAAAGTTGCACTAGCATAACAAGCCCCTTTTGTTGCCAGATGGTAACCATTTGTTATCGCACCGGGAAATGAGCCTTCAATATTTCTGATGGCATCCCCCTGATGAGTTAAAACTCCACGGCCACTATCAATACCTCTACCATCATCCCATCCGCGGATAAATTCGCCTCTTAAATCAGGCAATCTGCCGTCAGGATAAGCTTCCGCCAACTTCGGATACTGCAATCTATTAAATGCTGAACCATTACAAGTGAAATAACCGAATGGTGGATGAGGTAACGGCCACGGAATAGGAGAACCAACCGGAATTTCATTGGCTGTTTTAATCCGGTTATCTATCTCCTCGCGGGTATATTCACGTAATGAATTTATGACTTCCTGAACAAGCTTTTGTGTAACCGCCAATGTGTTGCTATCGCCAATCACATTTGTAAGCTGAACAACGCCCTTTTGTGTTAATGAAGCACTGGGAATGTCTGTTGTAATTTTTTGCTCTAGCGCTTTATTTAATTGAGTGGTGAGTTTGGCTATGTTTCCATCATCCAGAACATCATTGCCAGATCGTGTCGCGATAAAATCAGCCACGACAGATGATATGGTTGATGCTTGACGTAATACCTTATTTAACAAGTGAGTGGGAACATTATCTGGTGTAAATCCAGTCTTCAAACTTTGGTTTTCTTCATATTTTTCTTGATTTACCACATTCGCATTATCACCAATAGAAAAAGCCTTAAAATCATTCTTATAACTCATGTACTTTCTCCTGAAATTAAATAATGTTATTTTATAATCAATATATTGAATTATTGTAAAAACAATCCCTCTTGCAATTCACGCCAATCAAGTCTAGTTCAGAAAAAGAATAATGTAGTGTTCTTATTACTTATAAGGTTAATTATTTTTATATCATTTCTAGCAATAAATAGTTCAACATTAGAAACCACATCCATAAATTTATCTATTAATCAGAGTTGGCAACAATTGAAATTGTGTCTGTGTTTACTGGATTTACGTCATTTGCACTTGACGGTGGCTTTTTCTTGGGATTCACCTGTATTTCGTCAACAAAATTTCACATAGCTAGGTTTGCCAAATTGATCTATACCCTATGGATTTCAAGATGGATCGCGACGGCAAGGGAGTGAATCCCCGGGAGCATAGATAACTATGTGACTGGGGTGAGCGAGTGCAGCCAACAAAGAGGCAACTTGAAAGATAACGGGTATATTTGGCTAAATTCAACATTTTTAATATAATCCATGTCTGAAAAACGATACGGCTAGTCAGTGCAAGGTATTGATAAAAAAATGAACAAGGTGTTATCACATAAAAAAGAGCTAAGCCATTTAAAAGCATGTTTACTCAGCGAAGTTATCTGTTCGCGGACATCGTTTTCTTGGTTCAAAACAATCCATCGAGCCCTTAAATGCCCAGACCGCAGGTTCTATTTCTGGTGGAGAATTGCTAATTATTTATACAGGACAAATAAAGCCAAGAAAATCTCAATTCGTATCAATAGAAATTTAAGAAATAAATATGGATGCGATTTAGGATTAGGCTCCTATATAGGAAAAAATTTACGTATATCTCATTATGTTGGCATTGTTATTTCCCGCACTTGCATTATTGGTGATAATTTTCATATTTTACAAAATACAACCATTGGCGTTCTTAATGAAGATATTCAAGGGAAAATAAGTATATACCCTATGGATTTCAAGTTGCATCGCGACGGCAAGGGAACGAATCCCCGGGAACATAGATAACTATGTGACCGGGGTGAGTGAGTGCAGCCAACAAAGAGGCAGCTTGAAAGATGACGGGTATAGGTGATAATGTAAAAATAGGTGCAAGCTCTTGTATTATAAGTGATAATATAACAATTGGAGATAATGTATACATAGGCGCAATGTCATTTGTTAATAAAGATATCCCCGCTAATTGTATTGCGTATACACCTAAATCTCAAAATGAAATAAAGATAAAAAGTAAAAAATAATTAATTGAATATTCCAGTTTAAAATGAAAAATAGGACCACAATATGTTTTTTAAATATAAATATCTTTTAAAACTAGGTATGCTCTGTAAGCAGAATATAACAAAATCAATATACAGAAATGTATCCAGTAAAAAAATGAAGCACAATATGAACTTTTGGCCTCACATAAAGATCTCAAGAAACATTAATGGCAAAATCGACTCTGTTTCATTCAATAATAAAAATATAAACATCAATGAATTCCCCAAAAAATCAGAAAAACCCTTAATCATTATTGCATCTGGACCTTCGGTATCTACCATCAAAACAGATTTTTTTGATGATACCAAATTTGATATTATGGGTGTTAACGGTTCATATGAATTATCACCAGAAGTGAAATTCAAATACCATGTTATAATTGACCGAACATTCATTCTAAATAGGAAGAATATCGTTTTAAATATATTAAAAAACGATGAATTGATACTCTTCACAACAATGGATTGCCTCAACGATATCTTAATTCATTACGGTTATCTTGAATTAACATGTAAAGTCATTATTATTGAGAATATTGATCAACCAGTTTATCAAGAGGAAAAAGAACTTTTTGAAATAAAGAGTGATGAAATAATAATACAGAATGATGTAGCATTCTCATTAAACTTAAATCTCGGATTCTACAACGGAACAACAGTTGCCTATTCCGCTTTGCAAATAGCATTGTTTTTGGGCTATAAAAAAATATATTTCGCCGGTCTAGACATGAACAATTTTTCAAAACCAAGGTTTTATGAAACCCAAAATGACCAGCTAGATACCAAATTAAATAATAACTTACATGATTTCATCATTCCTTGTTTCAACCTGGCTCATGAAATAGCAATAAAAAAAGGAGTTAAAATTTATAATCTATCGAAAAATAGCGCTATAAATTCATTCGAAAAATTAGATTATAGGGAAATTTAAGTCATTAGATTTCTTATAAATACCAAGGCGCAACGAGATAATTAATAAATTTTTCATATTTTTAGATTGATTTATTTTTTATCTCGGAAATTTTCACCATCATAACTTCACAAAAAATTAAAATGATCACAGATAAATTTCATTTGGTCTTATTTTAATTAAGGGATTATTATTAATTCCAGAAATGTTAAAGCTATTTTTCGACACAATATTCCGAGACTATACCCGTCATCAATAATTACCATCGAAAAGACCAGCTATCATTGAACATTCATACCCCTTATTAAATGATTTTACTGTAAAATAATATTTATAAATATATTTGTGTTTATTTAAAGTTTCTTTATTAAATAATAAAGAATTTAATTAATAGGTATTTTCCCTTGAAAAATAAATTGTTGTTCTATGCTATAGAATCAAGTCATGTTAAGTAGAACTATTACTTAAATCATTTAGATGATGTCTTAAGTAATCACCAAGGATTTACTATGCAAAATATAAAAAGTAAGATAAAACATACTTTGAAACGATGCCGAGTCACTTTGCTAGAAACTCACTGATTTGGAGACCACTACAAGAAAAATAACTACCCTCTTTTACACCCTATAAATATTGATCACTTAGTATAATAGGACTTAATCATGAAAAAAATTAATGGAACATATATTTCATCACAAATAATAAACACGATGGAAGCAAGTAATGAACCGTGGGGAATCAAAGATAAAAATTCACGATTTATTTATGCTAACCTGGCCCTAAGATCTATTCAAAACATTCCAACATCATTTGATTATGAAGGACTTTTTGATGACGAACTTCCCTGGAGCGGGGCGGAGTTTGCGAAAGAATTTATTGATCATGATAAAATTGTCATGACAAAAGGGAAAAGAATCTGTTCACTTGAAACATATACATATGGAAAAGAAAAAATCTTATCGTCTTACTTCCAAGAAAAATTACCACTATATAACGATGCAAAGGAGTGTATAGGCATATTTTTTCATGGATGGAAAGCCAAAGATTTTTCATTAATTAACTTACATCAATATTATAACGAGCTGCCCACCTCTATTATATTTCACCCACCAACAGATTCTTTTACCCAACGTGAGTGGGATATTATTTTTTTCTTTTTACAAAAATACACCAGGAAACAGATTGGAAGAGTATTAAATATTTCTTACCGTACAGTTGAATCCCATATGACCAATATATATCACAAGATAGGTGTTGACTCCAACCAACAACTGGAAGAATATTGTCTCATCAACAATTTTAAACGCTATGTACCGGAAAAATTTTTACTCTCTTAATAATTTTATTTACTATTTTTAGAGCCTATCTCAATAAGCGTAATTGTTGCAGGCAGTTTGAACACGGACAGCGCGGAAAAACCGGAGCGTACACGTAGTACGTGAGGATTTTGAGCACTGCCTAGGTTCAAAATGGCAAATAAAATAGCCCTATTGAGATAGGCAGTTAGTCATAAAAAGCATGATTATACCCTATGGATTTCAAAATACATCGGGTATATACCCTATGGATTTCAAGATGCATCGCGACGGCAAGGGAGCGAATCCCCGGGAGCATAGATAACTATGAGACCGGGGTGAGTGAGCGCAGCCAACAAAGAGGCAACTTGAAAGATGACGGGTATAAACAAATAAATCATTTAAATAATAACCTAAATAATAAAATGTCATATTAACTATAAATTACAACAAAATAATACCATTATTGAACTAATTTACCTGTGTAAAAAATAATAATTCCCAGGAAAAATGATTAGTTATCAAAAATCCCCCGCCCTATTCTCTACCAATATCACAATTTTCCTAAGAATTACGATATTAAAATATTTTTAACTGGTAAATTACCTTCATCTATTGTAGAAAACACCGTTAATTATAGTAAGAAAATTTACCCAAAATTAAATCTATAATGTCATATACCCTATGGATTTCAAGATGCATCGCGACGGCAAAGGAGTGAATCCCCGGGAGCATAGCAAACTATGTGACCGGGGTGAGCGAGTGCAGCCAACAAAGAGGCAACTTGAAAGATGACGGGTATATACAACTAAACGATTATCGTAATAAAAATAACCATAATAATTATTTTATGAAAAAGTCTGTTATTGCTGGTAATAAAGTATTAAACTGACAATATGATTCAAACATATCACGACTTAAACCCAAAATGGGTAAAAAGGAATTATAATATGAGTAATCACATAACTATATCATCTCAAGTTATTAATACACTGGCAGCAAGCAACGAGCCTTGGGGAATTAAAGATAAAAACTCATGCTTTATTTACGGTAATTTAGCATTAAAATCTCTTCAGAACTTTTCAAATTCATTTGAATTTGAAGGGGTCTATGAAAATGAGCTTCCTTGGGATAGTGCTAAATTTGCGGAACAATTTATTAATCATGACAAAAAGGTAATAGAAAAACAGCAGAGAATATGCTCAATAGAAACCCATATATTTGGCAGAGAGAAAATCCTATCGTCTTATTTTTTCGAAAAATCACCTTTTTACCATCAAGATGGAGATTGCATCGGAGTCATATATCATGGTTGGAAAGCGCAAAACCATTCATTATCCTATTTACATCAATACCACAACACACTTCCCGCCTCAATTATGCTACAACCACCAACTGATCTTTTTACTCAACGTGAATGGGATGTCATTTTCCTCTTTTTACAGAAAAATACCAGAAAGCAGATTGGACGGATACTGAATCTAGCCTATCGCACTATTGAATATTATATGACTCGGATATACCGTAAGATAGGAATTAATTCCAGCCAACAACTGGAAGAATATTGTCGAGCCAATAATTTCAATCACTATATACCGGAAAAGTTTTTATTATCTTAGATTACGTATTTATTCCCAGTTTTTACATGCTGTTCTTATTCATTATTAATGGAGAAAATAACCCGCCCTGTTGGAATATTTTATTTAAAAATATTATAGTTATATTCAATAATTTTTAAAAATTATATATGAACCCATCAGGGCCTAATAAAGACACGCTCTAATAGATCATAATCAACTTGCATACTAATCGGCATATGAAAACCTAAACAAGTATATATACCCTATGGATTTCAAGATGGATCGCGACGGCAAGGGAGTGAATCCCCGGGAGCATAGGTAACTATGTGACCGGGGTGAGCGAGTGCAGCCAACAAAGAGGCAACTTGAAAGATGACGGGTATAGTTCTGTCCAACCAATATCTTTCTTTAATCTTTTCCTCGGAGGAAGTGATTTTTCAGGTTTGCCAAACTGTTTATGAATCCATTCCCGGGACATTAGCGATCAGGATCATGCTCAGCCGTGTCACTACCGTCATAGAGGATGGAGCTCACCTACAATTCAGGCTTTTAATGACAAATATGCCGTAGATCATACCATATCTTTAGGTACCAAAACCAACTCCATTTCATCTGCAAGCTCTTTAAGTTTTTCGTTAACCTCTTTAGAAGTAGCGGCTGGTTCAGATTCAAGAGACACATACAAATCTTTTTCTTCCACCCGATCTCCAAAAATTATTATTGCTTTACCACCGTGCTGCTTAGAGGGCCATCGAATTGCTTGAGCATCAGGATTGTCATGATAAATTTTTGCTGCCCAGAGCTGAGTAATATGATAATCCGATGCTCCTGATTCTACTAGTTGGCCTTGAATAATCCCCCATTTCTTCAGTATTCGTGGGTTGATATCCACATACTTGATATCTTTTTGTGGAGTAATTTGGCTATACGCTAAATCATCTAGTTTACCCAGATCAACAGGTATACCGGCGCAGTTTAGTGGAATATCGTGTAAAATCGTCTCCATAATAGCGACTCCTACGTTTTCACCGCCATAGAGTGTTGGAACAGAGATTCCATTATTTTTGAACGGGCTAAAACGGGCATTGCCAACACCAGGATTAAATTCAGCTCCTTTAAACTTGGCTTTATGAATACGTTTAATAGGCGTACCCGCTTTCCACTTTTGGATTTTGGCTGCTGTATTCTCTGGAGGAAATGGTATATCTTCTTGAAATTCTTTTTTATCATCAGCCATGACGCGGCCCTTCAGCTTCTTCTTTGGCTGCCATATAAACATTATCAGGTTGAGTTAATAAAAGGTCCTTTGGTTTTTTATTACCAAGCCAGCTATTTGGTGTGCCGAACCAGATAGCTATTGACCAAGGAGTTTTTTTGTCCCCAAACAGCGCAATAGTTTTCTTTATCACTGGTAACGGTTGGCCGCCTTCGTCTAGAGCATACAACGGGAAGAGGTCTTTGCCATTAATTGGCAATGCGAATATTTTTTTCGACTTTTTCCAACGATTTGCCGCAGCGCTGGAATTCACTGATTTAGATCCGGCTAATTTGCTGAGTTCACTTGCAGTCAGCCACTCTGAATCAGTAATGATCTGATTTTTTAATTTTTCAAGGCGTGCTTCATTACGGGAAGCAAATCCAATTTTTGAAGATGGTTCAGTCGTAACAGACCGATTTTTGTTCTTATTAAATGTAGTGACAGCGGTTATCGCACTAGCTATTGCCAACTTAATATCATGATAATCAATTGCTCTTGGCAACTTTACTACCACATACTGATCTGCCTCATCAGCAGGAATTTCAGACAAACTGATATGTTTTACAATATCCTTGTCATTTGATAACTCAATTGAAAGAAAGTCAAAGCTAACATTCTCCGATTTAGGTTGCGATTTAGTAATCATGCTGCCTCCATATTGTATCTGCTTGAGTTCGTATTTTGCGTATTTTGCGTATTTTCGTTATATGGATGATATGGCGTATTTGTAAAAAGTGCAAGAATTGATACACTGTAACCGACCGTCTTCTTTATCCTGCTTAAGCTCAGATTGCTCTTTCTCTTTATGGCTTTTATGGAAGACAACCCAATTCCCTTCCTTTTTACCCACCTTTTCAAACCATAGAATTTGCTCCGTTAAAAGAACGGTAACAAACAGCCATAGAAACAAATCAACACTATATGTTAGTTTCCAGCCATTCCTTCCGGCCAGACAGCAAAGAGAAATGGTCAAAAGCGGTAACCAACAAGCAATTACTGTCTAATAGGGGGAGTTATGCCATGACAACGGTATACCTATTTTGATAGAACTGCTTACGTACTTGATGAATAAGGAATAGGCATGAAGAGTTATCCATACGTATTTTGGTTTCTCGTTATCACTACTGATCTGTACAGCAATCTCTCTGTATCAACGAAGAGACTGATCATCGTTGATACAGAGTTCGGATAGGAATTCTCCACTGGTTCGTAGTATCGGGTAAGTGACGAAATTTTCAGACAAAAATAATCCCATTAATCCGACTGTCAACGGATTCGGTGCCGCCAGCCAGCGCCCGACACTGGTAACGCCACCACCAATGTAACGCATCACCAATGCTTCACCGTCCGCTACCACACCGCGAGCGGTGGCGGTGGCTTCGGCCTTATCTTTGCTACCGCTAAACCACCGACAATGATGTAAGTGCCGGGATGCTTACCACAGGTAACCTTATCCCCTTCGCGAGCAGTCGCTCACCCATTTTTTGCCTCCGGCGTTACCTCGTCGGCACTGTCAAAGCAGAAAATCATTGATACAAACTGGGGAATATGGGGTAAGAACGTGATTGTCACAAACATCTAAGTGGAACTTGAAATGCAACTTTATATCTCGGACTATACCATTTTAAGTAAGTTTTTTATTTAATTATTCTTCGATAATTTAATTTTATAGAATTTCCCTAACCTTAATTTTATTTAAGAATAGCCATTGTCCGCAGTAGGCAAATTCAAACTCGGTTTTTAGATTGAAAACTCTATTTAGTTGATTATTCTGACAATTCCAAAATATGGTTTATCTAATTACAATGTTCTAGATACACCGTTTAAAAAGCATTCTTTAATTGATCGAATATTATTCCGATTAAATGCCATTTTTTCGCCATTATTCCGCTCCCAAAATAACACCTTCTTTTTCATTCTATTACCTATCATCGTTATAACAACCGCTCCCTCACGCTTTGGTTAATGACAGAAAATTTTTGATCTACGTCACTTAATTACTCATGATTTAAAAAGCTTATTCATTAATTTTGCTGTTTAGTAAGTAAACTAAAATGTTTTTATACAAAATAGTATTTTTAGTTATATTCGTTAATGTTAAAAGTATCATCATATAACAATAAAAGACTTAATTAATAAATATATGTATTTTGACGAGCAAGTTATTATATTCTATTATATTACCAAGGCATTTTGAGTATAATTAGTTAACAAACATGTCAGATAACAACTGAAATAATCGTTCAGGAGTCACCAATGCAACATATAAAAAACAGACCTAATAATATCACCCCACAATTAATTCATATGTGGGAAAACAGTGATGAACCTTGGGGAGCCAAAGATCTCCAATCAAGATTTATTTACGCCAATTCCGCTTTTTATCAACTGCATAATTTGCCTGAAGATTTCGATATTACCGGGCTTACATCAGGTGAATTACCCTCACCTATTGCAGAATATGAAAAAGAATTCCACCGTCAGGATCAAAAAGTTCTTCAAACTATGCAACGCGTTAGTTCACTAGAAACGCATCCATTTGAAGAACATAAGATTAAGCAAATCTATCTTTGTAATAAATACCCACTTTGTGACGAAAATGGCAATTGTATTGGGCTCACTTTTCATATGTGCAAAACCCAAAACTTTTCTACTGCTTACTATTATGATAAAACCCCTCCCGCAACGTTGGAATTTATCGCCCCTAATGACAAATTGACACAAACTGAATGGGAAGTTCTCTTTCTAACTCTGCGCTCATTAGATGAAGAGAAAATCGGTGAAGAGTTAATGATAAGTGCCGAAGATGTGGTTAATCATATTCAGTCAATTTACCAAAAATTCAATTTATCATTACACGAAGAATTGAAAGATTTCTGCAAAGAAAATAAACTTGATGTTTATATTCCCGCAAGATTTGTCACTATCGGTAGTATGGAATTAAATTGATTATAAAATTAAAAATCTAATTTTAAGGCTAGGAAAACAGGATTGATAGTATGGACAATAAACTAATTATTTCATCTCAAGTTATTAATACATTGACGCAAAGTAATGACCCGTGGGGAATAAAGGATAAAAACTCATGCTTTATTTATGGTAATTTGGCATTAAAATCCCTTAAAAATTTTTCAAGTTCATTTGAATTTGAAGGGCTTTATGAGCATGAATTACCTTGGGATGGGGCCGAATTTGCCAAAGAATACATCACTCATGATCAAAAGGTGATGGAAAAAGAAGAAAGAGTATGTTTGCTTTTAACACATACTTTTGGAAAAGAACAGATTCTTTCGTCTTATTTTTTTGAAAAATACCCTCTTTATCATGAAGACGGAAGCTGTATGGGAACGATATATCATGGTTGGCAAGCCCAAGATTTCTCATTCACCCGGCTATTTCATGGAAAATTGCCAGCCAATATTATGTTCCAACCACCGACCGATCTCTTTACTCAACGGGAATGGGATGTTATTTTTCTAATGTTACACAAATATACTAGTAAGCAAATCGGTAGAATGTTAAATATTTCCTACCGTACGGTTGAAACCCATATCTCACGCATCTATAAACGAATTGGTCTTCATTCTAGTCGTCAATTAGAAGAATATTGTCGCACCAATGATTATGATCTCTATGTACCAGAAAGGTTTGTGCATCCAGAAAGCAGAATGTTTCCTTAATCTTTAGATTAAAAGGAGATTTTACTGATATGAAGAAGAACTATGCACTATCACCTCAGATTATTAATACAATGGAGATGAACAATGAGCCGTGGGGAATAAAGGATAGTTCTTCAAACTTTATTTACAGCAATGCAGCTAAAGAAAAAGGAGTAATAACATGGACAATAAACTAATTATTTCATCTCAAGTTATTAATACATTAAAACAAAGTAATGACCCGTGGGGAATAAAGGATAAAAACTCATGCTTTATCTATGGCAATTTGGCATTAAAATCTCTTAAGAATTTTTCAAGTTCATTTGAATTTGAAGGACTTTATGAGCATGAGTTACCTTGGGATGGGGCCGAATTTGCCAAAGAATACATCGCTCATGATCAAAAGGTGATGGAAAAAGAAGAAAGAGTATGTTTGTTTTTAACACATACTTTTGGAAAAGAACAAATTCTTTCATCTTATTTTTTTGAAAAATACCCTCTTTACCATGAAGACGGAAGTTGTATGGGAACGATATATCATGGTTGGCAAGCTCAGGATTTCTCATTCACCCGGCTATTTCGTGGAAAATTGCCAGCCAATATTATGTTCCAGCCACCGACCGATCGCTTTACTCAACGAGAATGGGATGTTATTTTCCTGATGTTACAAAAATATACCAATAAGCAAATCGGTATAATGTTAAATATTTCCTACCGTACAGTTGAAAACCATATCTCACGCATATGTAAACGAATTGGTCTTCATTCCAGTCGGCAATTGGAAGAATATTGTCGCACCAATGATTATGATCTCTATGTGCCAAAAAGATTTGTGCAATCTGGAAGCAGAATGCTCCCTTAACCCTTAAATTAAAAAGGAGTTTTTACTGATATGAAAAAGAACTATGCACTATCACCTCAGATTATTAATACAATGGAGCAAAGTAATGCCCCCTGGGCAATAAAGGATAAAAACTCATGCCACATTTATGTCAATCAAGCATGTAAAAGCCTTCTCAATATTTCATGTTCTTTTGACTTTGAAGGACTTTATGATGATGAATTACCCTGGGATGGGGCCGAATTTGCCAAAGAATACATGGTTCATGATCAAAAGGTGATGGAAAAAGAAGAAAAAGTATGTTTGCTTGTAACACATAATTTTGGAAAAGAACAAATTCTGTCATCCTATTTTTTTGAAAAACATCCTCTTTATCATGAAGACAGAAGTTGTATAGGAACAATATATCATGGTTGGCAAGTTCAGGATTTCTCATTCACCCGGCTATTTCATGGAAAATTGCCAGCCAATATTATGTTCCAGCCACCGACTGATCTCTTTACCCAACGGGAATGGGATGTTATTTTCCTGATGTTACACAAATATACCAGTAAGCAAATCGGTACAATGTTAAATATTTCCTATCGTACGGTTGAAAACCATATCTCACGCATCTATAAACGAATTGGTCTTCATTCTAGCCGTCAATTAGAAGAATATTGTCGTACCAATGATTATGATCTCTATGTACCAGAAAGGTTTGTGCGCCCAGAAAGCAGAATGTTTCCTTAATCCTTAGATTAAAAGGAGTTATCACTAGTATGAAGAAGAACTATGCAATATCACCTCAGATTATTAGTACAATGGAGATGAACAATGAGCCGTTGGGAATAACGAATAGTTCTTCAAACTTTATCTACAGCAATGCAGCTAAAAAAAATTTATTCATAATTTTAAACAATTATTTGATTATGAAGGGTTTTATGATCTTACATTACCCTAGGGTTTGGGTAGTCGTGAGTTAAATTGATGATAAGATTAAAAATCTAATTTTAAGGCTAAAAAGAGGAATGATAACATGGAAAATGAATTAATTATTTCATCTCAAGTTATTAACACCATGCAGCAAAGTAATGAACCTTGGGCAATCAAAGACAAAAACTCATGTTGGATTTTTGGTAATTTGGCATTCAGACAAATCCAAAATCTCCCAGATTTATTTGATTATGAAGGGAAAAATGATAGTGAACTCCCCTGGAACGGGGCTGAATTTGCAAAAGAATTCGTTATTCACGATAAAAATGTTATGAAACAAGAGAAAAGAATATGTTCACTTGAAACACATACATATGGGAAAGACAAATTTCTATCATCTTATTTTTCGGAAAAATATCCAATATATAATGATGAAAACGAATGTATCGGTCTCTTTCTCCATGCATGGAAAGCCCAGGATTTCTCATTCACTCGGTTATTTCGTGGAAAACTTCCAGCCTCTATATTATTTCAACCACCGACCGATCTTTTTACTCAACGGGAATGGGATGTTATTTTCCTGATGTTACACAAATATACCAATAAGCAAATCGGTATAATGTTAAATATTTCCTACCGTACGGTTGAAAACCATATCTCACGCATATGTAAACGAATTGGTCTTCATTCCAGTCGTCAATTGGAAGAGTATTGTCGCACCAATGATTATGATCTCTATGTGCCAGAAAGTTTTGTGCATCCAGAAAGCAGAATGTTTCCTTAATCCTTAGATTAAAAAGGAGTTGTTACTAATATGAAGAAGAACTATGCACTATCACCTCAGATTATTAATACAATGGAGATGAACAATGAGCCGTGGGAAATAACAGATAGTTCTTCAAACTTTATCTACAGCAATGCAGATAAAAAAAATTTATTCATAATTTTAAACAATTATTTGATTATAAACTATCCTAGGGTTTGAGGTAGTCGTGAGTTAAATAGATTATAAGATCAAATATCTAATTTTAAGGCTAGAAAGAGGAATGATAACATGGAAAATGAATTAATTATTTCGCCTCAAGTTATTAATACTATGCAACAAAGTAATGAACCTTGGGCAATCAAAGACAAAAACTCATGCTGGATTTTTTGTAATTCGGCACTTAGACAAATGCAAAATATCCCGGATTTATTTGATTATGAAGGGAAATATGATAGTGAACTCCCCTGGAACGGGGCTGAATTTGCAAAAGAATTCGTTATTCACGATAAAAGTGTTATGAAACAAGAGAAAAGAATATGTTCACTTGAAACACATACATATGGAAAAGATAAATTTCTATCATCTTATTTTTCGGAAAAATATCCAATCTATAATGATGAAAACGAATGTATCGGTCTCTTTATCCATGGATGGAAAGCCCAAGATTTCTCACTTACTCGACTATTTTATGGAAAACTTCCTGCCTCTATATTATTTCAACCACCGACTGATCTCTTTACTCAACGGGAATGGGATATTATTTTCCTCCTATTACACAAATATACCAGCAAGCAAATCGGTAGAATGTTAAATATTTCCTATCGTACGGTTGAAACCCATATATCACGCATATATAAACGAATTGGTCTTCATTCTAGTCGTCAATTAGAAGATTATTGTCGCACCAATGATTATGATCTCTATGTACCAGAAAGGTTTGTGCATCCAGAAAGCAAAATGTTTCCTTAACCATTAGATTAAAAGGAGTTCTCACTAATATGAATAAGAACTATGTCATCTCCCCTCAGATTATTAATACAATGGCGCAGAGTAATGAACCCTGGGGAATAAAAGATAAAAACTCATGCTTTATTTATGTCAATCAGGCATGTAAACATGTTCAAAATATTTCAAGCTCTTTTGACTATGAGGGGCTTTATGATTATGACCTTCCCTGGGATGGAGCCGAATTTGCTGAAGAATACATGACTCACGATAGAATGGTGATGGAAATAGAAGAAAGGATGCGTTCACTTATAACACATGTACATGGAAAAGAACAAATTCTTTCATCTTATTTTTTTGAAAAACATCCTCTTTATCATGAAGACGGAAGCTGTATAGGAACAATATATCATGGTTGGCAAGCTCAGGATTTTTCATTCACCCGATTATTTCGTGGAAAATTGCCCGCCAATATTATGTTCCAGCCACCGACTGATCGCTTTACTCAACGGGAATGGGATGTTATTTTTCTGATATTACACAAATATACCAATAAGCAAATCGGTATAATGTTAAATATTTCCTACCGTACGGTTGAAAACCATATCTCACGCATATGTAAACGAATTGGTCTTCATTCTAGCCGTCAATTGGAAGAATATTGTCGCACCAATGATTATGATCTCTATGTACCAGAAAGGTTTGTACACCCAGAAAGCAGAATGTTTCCTTAACCATTAGATTAAAAGGAGTTCTCACTAATATGAAGAAGAACTATGTCATCTCCCCTCAGATTATTAATACAATGGAGCAGAGTAATGAGCCATGGGGAATAAAGGATGAAAACACACGCTATATTTATGTCAATCAAGCATGTAAACGTCTTCAAAATATTTCAAGCTCTTTTGACTATGAAGGACTTTATGAACATGAATTGCCCTGGGATGGTGCCGAATTTGCTAAAGAATACATGGCCCATGACAGAAAAGTGGTAGAACAGGAAAAAAGAATATGTTCACTTGAGACACATATACATGGAAAAGAGCAAATTCTGTCATCCTACTTTTTTGCAAAATATCCTCTTTACCATGAAGACGGAAGCTGTATAGGCGTGATATATCATGGTTGGCAAGCACAAGATTTCTCATTCATTCGACTATTTCATGGAAAACTGCCGGCATCTATTATGTTCCAGCCACCAACCGATCTCTTTACTCTACGGGAATGGGATGTTATTTTCCTGATGTTACACAAGTATACCAGCAAGCGAATTGGTAGAATGTTAAATATTTCTTATCGTACGGTTGAATCTCATATCTCACGAATATATGGAAGAATTGGGGTTCATTCTAGTCGTCAATTGGAAGAATATTGTCGCACCAATGATTATGATCTCTATATGCCAAAAAAATTTATCCATCCCAAAAACAGAGTTTTTCTTTAACCTTTAGAATACAGGAGTTTTGCCAATATGAAAAATAACTATAAAATATCACCTCAAGTTATTAATACAATGGAAATAAGTAATGAACCGTGGGGAATAAAGGATAGTTCTTCAAACTTTATTTACGGTAATTCAGCCACAAAGAGGTTTATTCATAATTTTAAAGAGTCATTTGATTATGAAGGGCTTTATGATCATGAACTGCCCTGGGATGGTGCTGAATTCGCCAAGGAGTTTATTCTCCACGATAAAAATGTCATGGTTAAAGGCGAAAGAGTCTGTTCACTTGAAACCCATGTTTTTGGACAAGAGCAAACTTTGTCATCCTATTTTTGTGAAAAGTTGCCTCTTTATCATGACAATGGTAATTGTATGGGAATTATGTACCATATGTGGAAGGCTAAAAAGTATTCATTAACCTACCTACATCAATATTATGATAAATTACCGTCATCCATGCTACTCCAACCCCCTTCCGATCTTTTTACTCATCGGGAGTGGGATATTATCTTTCTCTTCTTACAGAAACAGCCCAAAAAACAGATTGGGAAAATATTGAATATCGCCTATCATGAGGTCGAAGAACATATGTCAAGGATATATCGTAAAATCGGGATTCACTCCAGTCAACAGTTGGAAGAGTATTGTCGAGCCAATAATTTTGATCACTATATCCCAGAAAGGTTTTTATTGTCTTAAATTACGTATTATTTCCCAGTCCCTACATACTACCTTTGTTAGTTATTTATTGATAAAATAGACGACCCTATGGAAATATGCTTTGCTTTCAATGATATATTTACATTCAATAATTCTAAAAAGCAATAATTATCTTAAAGGATATTTATGAATAAATCAGGATTTAAAGAAGTCCCTTTTATTACTCGTCAATTAACACATATATGGGACAGAAGCCCCGATCCTTGGTTTGTAAAAGATAAGGAATCTCGCTTTATTTATGCAAATACCAAGTTTATTAAAATCATTAAGTTACCTGAAAACTTTAATATCATAGGGTATAGCGTTGACGAATTACCAATACCTGTTAATGGTTTTGCCCATCACTTTAAAGAACATGATCGCAGGGTCTTAGAATGTATGCAGAAAGTATGCTCTGTCGGCACTTATCCTCAAGGTAATGGTCGGCCGCCTAAATCCTATTTTTGCGAAAAATATCCATTGATGAGTGAGGATAATCACTGTATTGGCATTATTTCTCACGCCAGAGAATTAGAGCACTTTACGGTTTATCATTATATTAAAGAGCATATACCAACCTCAGCCAGCCTCAGACCACCTAATGATTTGTTAAATGAGAAAGAGTGGATGGTTATTTTTCTATTTTGCTGCGGTATGAATAATAATGAAACATCCATTGAAATGAATGTTTCATGCCATTCGGTGGAAAAACATTTTGAAAGTATTTACGAAAAACTATCCGTCAGCTCATTGACTGAGTTACGATTACTTTGCAAAGAAAAGGGGTATGATCTCTATGTTCCACCAAGGTATTTTCTATCAATAGGTCATTTTATATTATAAATAATCGATTTTACTGTTAATTATTAATAATTCTATTGATCATTCAGGTAATAATAAGGGATACAATTAATGGCATCGCCGATCTTTACATTAATTCAGGATTTATAAGCCTTGAGCCTTGATATCGATTTCCCCATCTTTTCCTTTAAAGAGGGTACTCTCGCCGACACAAGGCGGGAGGGGAGTTTCGACGGGACGTTAGTCCCGTATAGTGTTTCACAACTTCGAGCATCGTCACACGCGCCGGCAAAATGAAAACGAGACCCAAGAACGGGCTTGTTGTCTGCCTCTCATACTGATGGAAAGCGGTATATCGGGAGTGGTTGAAGGTGTAGCAAGGAAGCGGCCTGTGCACAGCTTTGACTCAGGAGCCTTATCACTGTCTCCGCACCACTTCGATTAGGATTTATCCTTATCATCCGTCTCTCTAACGCGGGATCAGATTGACGGAATGTACCAGATAACCGGTAAAACAGTGGCGGAATGTCAAACTTTGATTCAGCGCCCACCGGATATGGCAGTGCACCAAGCTTATGAGCAACATGAAGTACCTGTTCGGCAATCTCATCATAAAACTCCACCAGCAATACTTTCGATTGTGCATTGGCGATAAACGCCTGTTTCACCTGCGGTATGATTCCCTGATTAAGCCGGACCACTAATGTTTCACTCACCTGAGCCTGCACAGCATGCATCACCGGAGCAAATACTAATCCACGCAATACTTCCAATGCCTGAAATCCCTGTACTTGACTGCCACCGGAATACATACTACGCCGGATGCGCTCTATTGCCGCTTGTTGACCTACCACAACACCGATACCTTGCGGGCCAAACAGTTTAAAGCTGGAGAAGGCCGATAACACAGCCCCCCATTCACAACCGATTCGTTCCACTTTCATGGCAGCATAATTATCGTCAACCAGAACCGGTAGTGATGCAGCATTCAATAGTGATATAACTTCTGCCAGCTCATAAGCATCATCAATTTTCTGCCGTGTGTGTTGTACTAACCCCGCCACCGGTGCATGTTGCAAAATCGCAGCCTGTATTTGTTCGGATTGATTGAAATCGGCCCGCACCAGATGTAAGCCCATCTGCTCGGCAATAATCGCCGTCGAGGGATATAACGGCGCATCATGAATCAGCAGGCTATTACCCGCATTAAGTAATGCCGACAACCCACAACGTATTGCCCCAGTTCCCGCCCCTTGTACTAACACAGCAGCCTCAGCAGAAAAGAAATCGGCAATGACCTGTTCAACGCGTTGCGTTATCTGTGGCCGGTTCAATCCCGGCACCAGCCCTAAATCTCCTGTGGTGAGAAAATCCGCACCTGGAAAATAGCGGCAGATAATATCAACTAAACGAAACTGCTTGTGCTGCGCCTGCTCCATACTCAGACTAGGTAATGGATATGTGTTCAATATCGGCTCTCCCGTGCTTCCCCTCTATTTTTATCATCACAAAAATTAGCTGATGCCCAACAGATAGATGACGTTAGCTAGCACACCAACCACAATCGTTGCAATCGGCCCAATCGCCATTTCAACCAAAGGACGTTTAGCCGTACGGTTGAGTAGATAAATACCCGCCACCACCATAAATCCCATGCCCGGCAGAATGGCGTTGGCAGCCATCATTCCCCCCACCAATAAGGCAACTTCTAACATGCGGGTAATAACAGTACGAATATGCTCACCACAAGCTTTGACTCCGGGATATTTATCCAACCAGATAGCAATTCTCGCCAGCAGTTTGATTTCTATAAACATAATCAAACTACCGGCAATGAAGGCAATCCACAGATTATTCGTGACTAACCCAGCGACAAACACGAACTTCATGCCGACCGGGCTATAAACCCCTGTCGCAATGGCTGTCATACCGACTAACGGCACAAAGCTGATCGCTCTGGCAAGCGCCACCAACATGGCGTTAGCCCCTTCCCCCTGCGCCATCAGTTGCAGTGATACCGGACCTTCCGCCAGCAGGCTGAGTGACATCGAAGCCGCTACCGCAGTCAAACCCCCACTTAATACCAGCAACCAGATGTTATTTTGAATGCGCTGTATCCGCGTGGAGAATAGTCCAACCAACGTCTCATTCGCACCTTTAGCCGGAGCAGATCCCTCGCCGGCTTTGGGAGCACGCTGTTTCATAGCAAAGTAGAACATCACAATCATTGAGATCAGCAGGGCTATCCCGTTAGGATCCAATTGCACCGGTTTGCTCAGAGCCCCACCAAAACTCAATGATCCTACCGCTTTCGTCGCGATATACCCCACCAATGTCGCAATCAGTACCCATATTCCTTTGCCATATCCGTATTGATAGGCCACAACAATCGCAGGAAACAGGGCAAAGCAGGCTACGATAGGATCGCCAACTTTACTCAGGTTACCCATGAAATTAACCGGCAAATGGGCAAAGATATCGACAACAGATCGTAAACCGGTCATCAAGGCAACGGCATATAGTGCTCCCAAGACAGCGGCAAGTATGAAACCTTTTTTACTGTTTGCACACCAAGTACCAATAACATCGGTTCCCAATAATAAGCTATGCACCAGAATAATCGGGGCGGTCAGCGAGAACGGAATACCAAAGCCGATAACCAACCCAAAACTTAGGGCAAAACTGGTGGCAGCCAGGGTTTTACGATTCATACGCCCTTCCAGATGCTCCGGCATTAAAGGACGTAGCCCATCATGAAATACTGCAATACCACGGTTAGCCATCATGGCAGATATCCCACCAATCACCGCCAACAAACCCGCTTTAAACGGATCAATTTCCATTAAGCGAGTGAAAAATTCATATTCCATTTTCCTGTCCCCATGAAGAAAGAATAGCCTTGATAACCACCGGAATAACCGCGTCTATATCCTGACCAGTAAAACCAAATGCCGTTTTCCCGGCGTTAACATGGGCAATAATTTCTTCATCAGGCAGGATCTTCCCTGGCATACTGATGGTGGCGCATTTGTCAATACCAACAATCGCAATTGCCATTGCCAAAGCGCCTCCACCGGTATTACAGGCTCCCAAATAGTAATCCGCATCACCACTCTTAAGCGCCATAGCGGCATCTATGTCGCCCATCACGGTAATGGATAAGGTTTTATCCCCGGCCAGACGGCGTAAAGTTTCAGCAATTTTTTCTTTCTCAATTTGTCCTCCAATAACAAATCTCATATGTTTTTCCTTTATTTGAAAAATAGCATTGGGTTATTACGTAACATCAAATCAATATCAGTTTGCGTTAATCCAGCCCGGTTTAGCATCGGCACAAAGGTGGTGATTAAATAAGCAAACCCATTGCCACCATTGGCTTTTAAGTGAGAACGACGGGTAATATCCATCGATAACATGACGCGGTTAAGCAAGCCACTTCGGGCCAGGGTCTGTAACATAGCGATCCGCTTTTCATCCGGGTAGTAATCGTTTTTTCCAATCGTGTCGAACTGGATGTAGGCCCCCTGTTCAATGATGCGCAAGATGTTGTCCAGATTATCTTTAAGATCACAGTGACCAATCACTACGCGTTCAGCATCTACACCGTGCTTTTTCAGTAATGCCAGTTGCTCAAGACCCATTGTGCTTAATGTCGTATGGGTCGAAACAGGACGCCCGGTCTCCAAATGGGCTATCGCCGCAGCATAAAATACTTTCTCTTCATCAGGCGTAATTACCCCCTTGCTGGAACCAATTTCCCCAATGACTCCGGCTTTCAGCGTCGTACCGTCGATACCCTGTTCAATCTCAGCGATCATTTCATCCGCCAATTGTCGAGCTGTGGTATGTGCTACATGTTCAGGAAAAAAGGCAGATTGGTAATAGCCAGTTGAAACTATTACATTAATGCCGGAGTCCCGCATCAGATCCAGCATAAACTGTGGGTTACGTCCCATGTAACGATTGGTCATCTCCACAATATTGTGTACACCCAGGCTGACCAGTGTTTTCATCTCTTCACAAATCAGGTCGTACTGATCCAACCGGCAGTCAATGTTGTTTTTAAATGACGATAAATCGAGATGCAGGTGCTCATGTGCATAGGTATAACCAGATGCATCAATTCTGTTTTTCTGGGTCATGAGTAAGAGAGTCCTCAGACGAAGAGAGTGGAACGGCGTCTGCTCACAGGCCATTTTCTCTATTAATCGGGATAGGGTTTCCTTGGCTGTCATAAAGCCCTTCCAAGACCAGATGCCCTGACTGGATACCGCTAACCAACGCCACATCACTGCGAGTAGCAAATATCTGGGTGCGAAAGCACAGCACGACAACACAGCCGACCGGAAATTCACCGCTCAGAGGAAAATGGTAATCAATGCTGGTGTCATCCATCGGTAACAGGTGCGTGGCGGTGATCTGGCCGTTTGGCAGGAATATCAGCGCGTTATGCGCCCGTCCACGACGGTAATAACCGCCCCCATAGCAGTAACTGTTACCATTAAATCGGTGGGATATTTCCGTCAGATAGAGCATAGCAATGCGCTCTGGCTGCTCTCCCCGAAAATTGGCAAGGATTGTTCCTGTTAGCGCATGTCCAGGCTCGGTATGGGTAACGCCATACTTTGCCAGTAGCGGCAGTGTGCTACAGCTTGACGCCGACGGCGCATTTATCTGCGTCACCTCAACCCCAGTTTGTCGTAAAATGTCTTTTGCTTTCAGTAAAGTAAATAAGTTTGGCGCCGGCAGTGTCTGCTGCTGATCCTCTTGCCACAACAAGCAAGGAAAATGTGTCAATCCCGTCAGTTTTACACCGGGCATTGCCATGATGCGCTGAACGATGGTGTGCAATTCCGACAAGTGAAAACCCGCTTCCTGACCTGGATATAAATGATCATGATCATCATAGATTTTCAGCATAATGCGTTGCACATTTCCTTCACGCTGCGCCAAACTGGAAATTTCCTCCGCTTTTTCTAAAGAATATACTGTGATCACTTTCGGATGTTGCTGCATCACTGAGGAGATCATATGACGAGGGATCTGTACCAGATGGCCTGCATGACTAACCGGGATATTCCCATTCATCAAGACTCTGGCCTCTTTAAAATCCACCGCGGTGACACCCTGATAACCCAGTTCCATCAGTTTACGAGCCAACCAAGGGTTACGCCCCACCTGTTTGGTCATCAGATAAAGAGCAATACCATAATGCTCCGCTACCGCAAGCAATCGTCTGGCATTTTCTAAAACCTGATCAACGTCAATAACATAAGTATCAGGCAGTAAGACCCCTCGCGCCCATAATGTCTGGGCTGCCTCAATCAGTGCCGGATTTTGTTTGTTCAGCGCATGTATAAACATGCTGTACCTCCTGTACTCCTTCGGCGATCAATGCCACTGCAATAAGTTAGATGTTAAATCATCATTTTTTTGAATATTTGATGGAAAAAAAAATCCTTCATCTCTGTTGTCGTGTTATCACTGCCCCTTTGCCGCCCAAAGGCTAAACAAATTTGCCAGCAGATACCCCTCCTCACAGGGATGTAATTGCACGTCAAAATGTACTAATAGCGAAGCATTAATCGCTTGCAAATGAGAAAAGATTCTCGATTGACGCACTTCCATCAGCAGTTCAATATCCATTGAACTGATTTGTTCTCCCCGGCGTGAGCGCATTAACGCGTTGGCCATATGTGTTATTACTATTTCTCCTAACGCATTCCTGACAGGAATTTCCCAATCGTTTTCAAGCTGAGCCACAACTTGTAACATGCCATCATGAATATCCTGATCAATGACTTTTCCCTGATAGAGCAAATTCAGTCGATTTTCCATTCGTTAACGCCACCTATGCTAAATTAATAGCTTGGGTCCTGCTGACCTGCCAGTACACGTTGTTGATGAACTAATAACTCTGTTGTATTTACCATCGTACGTAAAAGTTGTTGCATCAGAATGTCATCAGCTCTGGTTAAAATCACCGCTTCAGAGGCTCGGATAAAACATGCACTTCCATGGAGCGGTACTGCAATAAGCTCCCTGGAACTGAGTTCAACTTCTCTGCTGACGTTCCAGATCACGGCATCAATGTCACCTTTCGCTACCTTATACAGGCTCTCGTGGTAAGAAATATCCACCAACGTGATATCCTGCCCGGCAAAGTACACTTCAGTCATGATTTTCTGGTCGGCAGAACGATGATCCAGCCCAACACGACGGATGTTATGTTCACCTCCTTTGCGATAAATCAGTTGGTGTGCACCAACATAGGTATGTGGTCCCAATTCAAGTACAGTACAAACATCACCTTGTTCCAAATAAGTTTGCGCCGCCAAATGTGATACCACCGCCAAGTCATAAATACCCTTACGCAAGCATTCCACCCTAGCATCTGAACCTCTCATGTGGGCGAAGTAAAATGGAATGCCCTCAAATTGCGCTTTCAGACCGCTTGCCAGCCCCTCATACAATCGGGTATAAGGCAGCGGCATTGCACAAACCACGTTACTAATATCAGCATGGGCTAACAGTGCTTTGTGATCCATACTGACCAAATAGCTACCATTGCGCCCCCGTCGTTCCACATAAACCGCGCCAGAACTCTCCAGTTTTTTTAATGCAAACTGAACTAACCCAACAGATAATCCATAGTCAGATGACAGCTCTTCAATCGTTTTCAACCGATTACCACAGCGCTCACCTAGCAGATAACGTGCCAGGCATGCTTGTGCAACCCCCTCTTTTTTAAGCAGCCCATGACTCATAATAATTCTTCATTTTTTTGAATATATTTATATCCAATTTAAGGAGGCAAATAACAATCGGAAAATAGCAAAAATGCGAATGAAGTCACGAATAAATAGGTAATTTTCTGAAATTTCAATGATTTTAGTTCGATAACTAATAATTTCTGTTTTTATGTTTTAGTTGTGGTCGTTTCTGGACGCTTAAGCAGTGCATAGATCAATCCTGCCAACAAAGTACCGGCGATAATCGACATCAAATAACCCAGTATTGGTGTGATAGCACCTGGAATCAACAGCACAAACAGACCACCGTGCGGTGTCATTAATTGCGCACTTATTGCCATAGAGATGGCTCCCGTCACCGCACCACCAACGATACAACATGGAAGCACACGTATCGGATCACGAACAGCAAAGGGAATCGCGCCTTCGGAAATAAAACATAAACCTAACACCAATGCGGCTTTACCACTTTCCCGCTGAACGTTATCGAACTTCTGCCGGGCAATCAGTGTCGCCACTCCCATAGCCAGCGGGGGAACCATCCCCGCTGCCATAATGGCAGCCATTGGCGCGTAGGTTTGCGAGCTAAGCAAACCGACACCAAACGCATAGGCAGCTTTGTTTATCGCTCCCCCCATATCAGCACACATCATTCCGCCTAAAATGGCTCCTAGCAGGAGTGCGTTGGTTGTCTCCATATGAGAAAGCCAATACGTTAGCCCCGCCATGATACCGGCGACGGGTTTACCAATAACGTAAATCATAATCAGGCCGGTGATCAGGCTAGCAAATAGCGGAATGATCAAGATCGGTTTCAATGCTGCCATACTCTGCGGCAATTTCACTTTGGTGTTAAGCAACTTCGCTACGTAACCGGCGAGAAAACCCGCAATAATACCGCCAATAAATCCCGCGTTCGTGCTAGTTGCCAACATGCCGCCAATTAAACCGGGTGTCAGACCTGGGCGATCCGCGATCGAGAAAGCAATGTAACCAGCCAATATAGGGACCATCAGATCAAAAGCTGAGCTACCACCGATTTGCATTAACGCCGCCGCCAATGTACCCGATTCTTTAAATGCAGTGATGCCAAAAGCAAATGACAATGCAATGCACAGGCCACCCGCCGCCACCATCGGTAACATATAAGAGACGCCCGTCAACAAGTGACGATAGATACCGGTATTCTCTTCCCTCCGGTCAGTTTTAACATTTTGCCCTTCCGGTTCGAAAAGCCTGGCTTCGACTAGCGCTCTATCAAATTCTTGCGCTGTTTTCTTCAACGCCAGCCCGGTGGAGGTGCGGTACATCGGTTTTCCGGCAAATTTCGCCAGATCTACGTCAATATCGGCAACGACTAGCACCAGATCCGCTTTTTCCACCTCTTCCGGCGTAATAACATTGCCCGCACCTACTGAGCCGCGCGTTTCCACCTTTACCCACCAACCGCGCTTTTTGGCTTCGGTTTCGATGGCCTCCGCAGCCATAAAGGTGTGCGCTACCCCTGTAGGACAAGCAGTCACCGCGACAATCCGTTTTGTATCACAACTGATGTCAGTTGCCGGTATCTGATACGGCTTCGCGTCAGCTTTTGCCTGCTGAAAGAAATTTTTCGGCGCATGCAATGCCTGTTCCGTGTCGCCGAGATAAACAAGCTTACCGTTCAATGTGTTATCGGTGGGGATGCGACTGCCAGTCACGACCACCAAATCGGCCTCTGCTGGATTTTCTGTTAGTATCAGTCCGTTTTCCGCCGCAGCGGCACTGAGGATTGTTTTCACCAGATAACTTCCGGCAAGTCCGAGTGAAGAATCAACGATAAGCAGCATTTTCATTATGCTTCTCCTGCTGTTAGCTAAAAGGGTTGTAGATCGACGCGCGCCATTATCACGGCAAATTGGGGATTTCTACTCTCGCGGCCCCTCCCCCAAACCGGAAGTAATCGCTTCACCAATGGCCGCTATCGCCTGCTGCGCATCATCACCATTGGCAGTAACATGAAGCCGATGGCCTTTTTTAGCGCCCAATGCCATGATTTTCATCAGACTATGGCCGTTTATCGGTTGACCGGCACCATCAAGATTGATGATGGTAATTTCACTGGAAAATTGCCGGATAACATTAACCAACAGAGCACCTGGGCGAGTATGTAAGCCATGTTCGTTGCACAGGACAAATTCCCCGCTGGATATGGCGCTCTGCGCCAGTACGCCACTGGTCAGTAATGTCAGCACTGTCGGCGCATCAGCTTTCAGCAAACATTCCGCTTTTTGTGCTAATAGCAAGTTACTTAAGTGGTGCAACACATTTAGCGGTTGGTCGTCAGCAATCGCAACCGTCAGCAACATCACCACCGGCTCGTTATCCCGCGTGAATAATCGGCTCACTGCCACAGCGCTGGTTAAGTTACCGTCGGGGCTATCACTGAGCCAAATGCCCTGCCCAAGATCCAGGGGTTTGCTGTTAATCACTTTGCTGACAAAGGTCGTATCTACGGCCCCCACTTGCTGTAACCGCCCGGCATTCAATGCCTGTAATGTCATCAGATCGCGGGCATTAACATCTAACGTGATCAAGCTGGTATCGAATTTAAACTCAGCCTGCTGAACTTCTCCCATTAGCAAGCTATGCAGTACCTGTGCTGACTCAATAGTTTTCAGCTGCTCTGCAATACGATCATCACTCAGTAAGTGTGTTAACTGACGCAGTAGTGCCAAATGCTCATCGGAACGCGCGGCGATACCAATAACCACATAACACATCGCGCCTTGATCCCATTCAATACCCTGCGAAAAGTGAAATACCTGTACATCGGTTTTCATGACCAGATCACGGGTATCTAGCGTGCCATGCGGAATGGCGATACCGTTGCCAAGGTAGGTGGAAATTTGCTTTTCACGTTGCAACATGCCGTCAACATAGGCATCACTGACGTTACCACTCGCGGCTAACATGGCCGCCACTTGGCGAATGGCATCTTCTTTACTGGTTGCAATTGCACCAGTATGGATATTTTGCAGAGCCAACTGGAACATAATTTTCTCCCTATTACCAAAAATAGAATCGTTTCAGTTTACGTAGAGAAAAAAACATTAAGTCCAATAAAAGAAAAAAGAGATAAAAAACTGAAACGTTTCAACGAGTGTGGAACATGACTAATTTTCATTCAATACTTATGTGAAATAAAATCGCAATTTTTTGAGATTACTCACATTTTTCCTGC
Source organism: Photorhabdus sp. HUG-39 (assembly GCF_963878365.1). Lineage (NCBI taxonomy): Bacteria > Pseudomonadati > Pseudomonadota > Gammaproteobacteria > Enterobacterales > Morganellaceae > Photorhabdus > Photorhabdus sp. HUG-39. The sequence goes on from NZ_CAWNWY010000028.1 coordinate 63,638, forward strand.
CATCGTTTTTTTTCTATCTTCGGTTTAAGAGATTTGGTAAACCAATAACTCACGTGCCATTAATGAAATCATTGGCCGTCAATCAGTAAGAAGGAGAGAAGTTAGCTCTACAGATGGTTTTTATGTATGCGCCTTAACAGGCGCATACATCAGAATCACTTATTCAATTGAACAAGCATTTTCCTGTGGGACATAATCAAAGTGTAATTCCCGACTCCGATTCCTTTTTACACCCCAAACACCGTGGAAACGCTCTGCATTACTGGCAGTATACCGCACAGTATGGCGAATATTGCTGTGCCCAAGATAATCTTGTATCAACCGAGTATCTATTCCCCTATCTGCAAGTGCAAAACCACAGGCATGGCGCAACATGTGCGGATGAGAACCTACGGAAATATTAGCCAATTTCCCTAACTGACTAATAATCCTCTTACCGGATCTTGTCCTTCCGGGTGATCACCTTTGGCATGTTTTGACAATGCCGCTGAAATCTCTTGAGGAGATTTACCTGCATTTAACATAGCGGTACCCAGACTGGATGCTGACCGACCGTAATCCATCATTCCTTTGGGTAAGCTCAGGGCATTATTATCCGCAACAAGTAGAGTATCCAAACTCGCGATCATACTGGCTGGAATTAAGTAGCTAAGGATCTGAAGAGGATTTTCTTTTGCGAATTTCTTCTATCTTCGCCAATACCCAAATTCCAATTCCAATTCCAATTCCAATTCCAATTCCAATTCCAATTCCAATTCCAATTCCAATTCCAACAGGCAATCCTGCACCAACTCCTACTCTCCCAGTGTAAATAAAATCATTCCAATGATAATTAAAATAACCATTTTCAAAATAATAAAATGCAGGTACAGCTAACCCTGCAATAAAGGCCAAAAGAAAAATAAACGATGTCCAGTAAGCTGTAAGTAGGATAAAAGCTTTTAATCCTATTCGTTTATTTTCCATTTTTAGCTCCATTTTCTTTTATCTGGTTTTCAATACCAGTGCCTATTACTGTACCTACAACAGTACCTCCGATAGCCCCACCTATTTCTGACGCTACAGGACTGATAACGACAGGAGCCAGTTTATCTGTAATTATTTTTCCACCTTTAGCACCTGCTACAGTACCAACAGCCGCACCTATAACAGCTCCAGTTGCATCTTCACCTTTAAGCTTGCTACCTAGCCAAGCTCCACCAATATTTACCCCTTCTGTATATATCAAACCTTTACCTTGGGTTAATGCTCCCACTCCGGCAGCTATAAGCGTGTCAGTATAACTGTAACTCTCGTTTGGTTTCATAGTGATAAGCTGTTTTCCGGTGTCAGATCTTGCACCAAGTAAAGCTCCACCCACTACGGCTGCGGTCCCAGCAACAGGCGCAACTAGAGTCCCTCCTACAGCAGAAGCACCTGCTCCCCAAGCGACTAACAATCCTCTTGCCGGATCTTGTCCTTCCGGGTGATCGCCTTTGGCATGTTTTGACAATGCCGCTGAAATCTCTTGAGGAGATTTACCTTCATTTAACATCGCGGTAGCCAGACTGGATGCTGACCGACCGTAATCTGCCATGCCTTTGGGTAAACTCAGGGCATTATTATCCGTTATAATTTAGTGGATAATAAAGTAAAAATCCTAACTCAAGACTGGGATTCTGTATTAATTCTAAGACTGTTATAAAAATCTATAATGCTATTTAGATCAGTATTCCATTCAGATATTTTCATTCCGTCTTCATTGTGCGTAGTACGCGACTCTATAAAGTTATTTATCTTCTCTGGAGTAAAACCTGGACATTCATCTAAAAAGAGGATGCTATTTTGCAAGAAAACCTCCTCACCTGCAAAATATATGACCCAAACAAATATGAAATTTGTGTAATCGGGCTCATACATTGATACAGCTAGCGCCACAGGCTTTTTACTGTGTATACCCTCCTCAAGAGAAGCTCGCCAACTCCGCTTGTAATCCTCAAAGCTCCAATAAGATAAAGGTATATGAACTGTTTCTGTAAATGTATCAATAATAATTGTTACAGGTAGAACTAGCTCATTGTTTTCTCTGATGGGTGCATCACCGGGAAATATACCAAACATCAATCAGTCCTTAACTCTGTTCAGATCACTATCGTAAGTCCCCATTCGCTTGCCTCTACGGTCAAACATTTTCCAACCATTAGTAACATTATGGCTATCAACATCGGGAGTAATATAGGTTTTACCATCAAAAAATACAGGTTGCCCATGTGAGTTAAATGGTGCTTTAGGAGGAGCTATTCTCCGATCAAAGCCTAATTTCCCTGCTGCCTCTTGTGCTTCTTTTCCTTTCAGAGCCAGATAAGCTAAGTCGTCTTTATTTGGCTCTTCCGGAATCGGCGTAGTTGTGGTATTCCCGCCAGTGTCCGGCTTACCTTCCGTATTACCGGTATGATTTGACGCAACACCAGACTGGTTTTCCTCATTGCCTGTATGGTTCGGTATACTACCCGGCTTTAACTGTTGGTTTCCACCGGTATGATTAGGATATTTCCTCAGCCAAAGTTGGTCCGGTCATCAATCAGATGGTGGCGTCTTAATTCTCACGACTTCCTTTCAAACGGGATAAGATCCAAATTCCTATTCCAGTCGGTATACCTGTTACTACCCCTTTTTCTACTGAAAAAACAACATCATCATGCCAACTAAAGATGAATGTTTCATTTTTCAAATAAACTAAAATCGCAGCACACATGCATCCTGATAAGACCACCATAATCATAATAATTGTGCAGGATAACAGAAGAATCAGTAATGACTTTAAATGAGTTATCATTTCGCTCCTCCTGATTTATCCAGCTTATCCTCAACTTTACTGCTTGTAACTTCACTGGTTATAGCACCACCAATAGCCCCTATAGTACTTGCCGTTTTATCTGATACTATAAGGAAATATTTATTTCCAGCGTCGATTACTTTTCCTCCAGCAGTACCTACAACATTACCAACTGCTGCACCTACTACCGGTGCAAGAGGGTTTTTATCCTGTAGTTTTGCCCCAACATAAGCACCTGTTATACTCGCCACTTCTGTAAACCAAAACCCTTTGCCTTGCGTTACCGCCCCCGTTCCCGTGGCTATCAGTGCATCAGTCATGTTCACAGAACCATTTGTAAGCTGATTACTAATGTTGGCTGTTCCACTGATTAGACCTCCAGCAAAAATACTGCCTACCGTTGCTCCCGATGGCAGCAGCACCGGTGCCACTACTGTGGACATCCCCGCGCCCCATGCTGTTATCAATCCTCTTACCGGATCTTGTCCTTCCGGGTGATCGCCTTTGGCATGTTTTGACAATGCCGCTGAAATCTCTTGAAGAGATTTACCTTCATTTAACATCGCGGTAGCCAGACTGGATGCTGACCGACCGTAATCCGCCATGCCTTTGGGTAAGCTCAGGGCATTATTATCCGCTGCATTCTTCCCTGTCTGCGCCCCAGTGAGGGCACTGACGGTGGAGTCACCAGCAATACCGCCTGCCAGTCCTGCTGCTAGGGTGGAAAGGGTGCTGATAGTTTGCTTCTGCTCCTCCGTTAACTCACTGACTTTGGCCCCATCACCGTAAAGTTGCTTTATCAGGACCTGCGCGGCCAGTTCCCCCGACGCCGCACCTGCGGCACCCGACAGGGCATTGTTACCGCTCACTTCCGCCGCCACCGCCCCTAAAATCGCATGGGCCAGCGTATTGGTAGCGATATCCACCTGATGGGTTTGTGGGTCCGTCGTCAGCGCTTTTATCACCCCGGCCAGATACGGTGAAGCGCCTCCGGCCAGCGCCTGACCGAGGTTGTTCCCTGCCAGCCCCTGAATCGCTGCCGTGGCGGCCTGTAACGCTTTCTGATAGGTTCCGCCAGTCCCAAAGCCCGAGTCATTCAGCGCCTGCGTGTAAGCGGTGTCATAAACTTGCTTATTGATATCCGCTGGCGAGGGGTCTTTATTACCTGCGTTGATCAACTTTTCTCTGGCCGCGGCTTTGTCCGGTTCACTGATATGGTCCAGCTTCGCTTTCGCCGCTTTGGTGGCGATAATTTTCCCTTCGGTACGGGCTATCTCGGTCATCTGGGCGCTGAGTTCGCCAATCAGTTGCGCCTGTTTCAGCCGTTGCTGTGCTTTTTCCTTATCAAATATTGGACTGAGGACATTCGCGGCATTATCGGTATCGCGGCTGAGGGTCGCGACATCCTGCGTCTGGTGCGCTTTGTCCCGAATAATCAGGTTGCCCTCACTGACCGCAGCGTGCGTGGTGCTGCTGTCATGGCCCTGGTTATGGGAACCACTCAGCCCATTGACCGCCAGATTATTCAGGACCTGACCGGCGGTCGGTTGGCCCAGGCTGACGCCCGCACTTTGCTGCTCAACAGTAAAATCCGCTTGATTTTTAATATCTTTAAAGCCCAGCGTCCCGGTGTTCAGGGTGTTTTTGGTTTTGTCAGCGTGACTCGCTATCACCGCGCCGTCCAGTTGGGTGTGGTCACCGACGTTAACCTGATAGCCGCCTTTGCCAGCAAACAGCCCGGTCTGCTCCTGCACGCTGTCATAGTTGCTGTGTAGTTTATTGCGGCTGGCATTGAGGCTCGCGGTACCATTGGTGAGGGGGCCTACAGTAACATTGGCCCCGGCGCTGGCATTCTGTTGTTGGCTGTCATAACGCTGGCTGTCCTGCTCGCTGCTGAGGGTCAGATGACGTTTCACCTCGGCAGTAATCTGCTCGCCGCTGACCTGAGCGCCTTTTAACGTCGTGTCCCGGCCACTGTTCAGCCCGACGCTCTGTCCCGCCTGTAACGTGGTGTTAGTGTGACTGACGCCGTTGCCGTTTTCATGACCGTTGCCCCGACTGACATTGGCCGAGACGTTCAGGCCGGTGCCCCCCGGCCCTGCGGTCAGGCCCACGCCCAGCGAGCTGCCGTGACTGCTGTTCTTGCCGGTAGTCTGTTCGGTGTTCTGGCTGGAGGAGAGCTGAATATCCCGGTGAGCATTCAGTTGCAGGTCTTTACCCGCCTGTAACTGGCTGCCCTGAATACGGATATCGCCATTCTGGCCTGATGCGCCTTTGCCATCCCCTTTGGCGGTTATGGTGAGGTTATCCCCGGCCGTGAGACGGCTGCCCTGTTGAGTGGTCTGGCGGTGCTGCTGTTCTGAACGGGAAGACTGGCGGCCATAGGACAGGCTCACCCCGGCCAGATTATTATTGCCTTTGTCGTCACTGCCCTGAGCTTCCGCCAGTCGGCCAGCCTGCGCCGCCTGCACGCCGCTGAGGGCGGCTTGAGTGTTTTGCAGGGCTTTTACTCGCGGGTCACTTTCAGTGCGGGCGGCTCTGGCTGTTTGCACCGCGCTGTTGACGGCCCCGCCTGCTGTACCACTCAGCGCCACGGTTAAGCCGCTCTGTTTTTGTTCGGTTTTTGTCGTGGTGTGATGGCGATTTTCCGCGCTGGTGATATCGACCTGTTGACCAGTCAGCGTCAGGTCTTTACCGGCAATCACCTCGCTGCCGTGAACCCGGAGTTGTTCTCCGGCGTTGAGGGTGACATTGCCCTGGCTGCTGCCGACCGTGCTGCCTTTGCTCAGCTGGCTGTCACTGTCGGTGGTGACTTTCTGGCTGGCTTTGCCTAAGGTGAAGCCAATCCCCCCGGTCCCCATCAGGCCCGATTTTTTCTCCTGCCGCAAATGGGTTTCATCGTGCGCTTCGGCGGCGGTGGTGACGGTCAGTTGATGACCGGCATTCAGGCTGACATCCTGCGTGCCCGCGACATTGCTGCCGAGGATATTCAGGTCTTTACCGGCCTGGAGATTGACCTTATCGCCACTGAATGTGGTGCTGAGCGCCTGTCGGTCATGCACTTCGTCGTGGGTTTCCACTGACGACTTCGACAGCCAGCCTTTGCTGGTTTGTTTACTGTGCTCCACTAAGTCGGATGAGGCCGTACCGGTGGTCAGCGTCAGGTTATTCCCGGCCTGCGCCGTCAGTTGTTGACCGGCGTTAACGTGGGCGGCAGTGGCGTTCAAATCCTGCCCGGCTTGCAGGGTCACCTCACCGGCGCCGGTTATCTGGCTGCCGATATCCTGTTGCTGGGTCAGATGGCGATAGTTATCTTTCCCCCAATTCCCTTGCTCTGTGCGGCGCGTGCTTAAGGCGTCCAGCGTCAGGTCATGGCCTGCCGTTATCTCGGTGTGACTGTCTTTACCGGCATTCTTGACGTCACTGGCGGTTAATTGCACATTGTTGATGGCGCTCAGCGATAAGGCGCCCTTATCGTTCCGCACATAGATGCCTGCCGGACGGTCTAACCAACGGTTAGCCTCATCCCCGCGCACCGTCGATGCGCTGATGATATCGCGGCCTTTCAGAGTCACCCGGTCATCCCCCTGAATCTGGCCGCCCCGGTTGGTGAGCGTCTGTTGGGCCGCTAAATCCACTTTGCCGCCGCGAATAAAGCCGCTGTTGGTTAGATTGTTGGCGGTCAGTTGGGTGACGTCACGCCCGCTAATTGTGCCGCTGTTAGTGATATCGCCCTGACTGTTGAGCGCCACGGTATTCCCGGCCAGCAAAGCGCCGTCACTGCGCAGATCGCCCTGACGGACGCGGGCGTAAACCTGCGGCACGGTGACCACCTCGCTAGTGCCATCCGGCAAGGTGACGGTTTGGTTAGTCAACCAGATAATGTCTGAGGTCAGCAACGCCATCTGTGCCGGGCTTAAGGCGACGCCCGGCGTTAATTGCTGCTGTTTGCCAAAAGCGACACCGGCATCCATCAGCGCTTTAAACTGGGCTTCGTCGTTGTTGTAGCCCGGCAGATAGCGCTGGCCGGTCAGTTGGGTGATTTGGTCACGCACCAGACGCTGTTCGTAGAACCCATCGCCCAGGCGTTTGTGAACCAGCGCCGGGTCGTGCGTTAACTGTTGCCGCATGTAGTCCGAGCCGAGCCACTGTTTATACTGGGTAAATTTCGGGTCGGTCTCGACCAGATAGTGGCTGTCACTGCCCGGTTGCACGGTATACAGGCTGTTATTCGGCAGGCGGGTATCGGGCGTCACCACGCGTATCACCGGGTCGACTGTTTGCCCTTTGACGGTCTCCGGGGGCAAACTCAGTTCAAACGGCTGACCGGGCGGCAAGACCAGTGGCTGATTTTTGATACCGTTCACCGGCGTGACCGCTGTGGGGGCAGAATGTATCTGACCGGTTTGTCGGTCGGTAATCGTGATATCGGTACCCTGTGGACGGGTATGCGCCTGCCAGGCCAGCGTTTTCAGGTCAATCGTTTCTATCACTGGGGCGGGGGCATAATTGCTGCGGCTTTTTCCCTGCGAGGTTTTGGTGCCACCGAACCCGAACTTTTTGTGTTTGGTCTTTTTGGCGTACCAGTGAGTTTGGCGACCTTTATCGGTGGTGATACGTTCGCCCTGAGTGGCAATATTGTGCAGTTCGCCGATTTCTCCATCCAGCGCCCCGCCGGCGACAATCTGGCTGTCGTGATTAGTGACCTGCGCACTGTTGAGCGTGATATTACCCCCGGCCAGAATTTTACCGGGGTCACTCTGTTTAACCTGAGTTTCCTTGACGGTCCGGGTGTACTGATATTCGTAAAAGTCATTACTGCGGCTGCCATCCGGCATGATGGCATCGTGCACTTTGTATTTATTGTGGCGGGAAGTGTCCACCTGTGACCAGTCATAGCGAGTGGTCTGGCCGCTTAGTACCGCGTCGTGATGCTGAGACTTTTCCGTTTCGACGACCTGAGTGACCAACCCGGCGTTGGTGTTGTTAATCTGGTCGGCATTCATCTTCAAGTGGCGCCCGGCTTCAATCGTCGCCGCGTGGTTATTGAGCTCTCGTGCCTGACCGGTAGCCGTCAGGGTATTATCCAACCGGCCGCCGATGCGCATGTCGCCCACGCTGTAAATCTGGGCATGGTGACTGTTGTTCAGTGTTCCGGTGCCAATATCCAGCCGGTCACGCGCCGCAATGACGGCGGCTTTGCCGTCCTGCGCGGTGTTATTCAACGTGCCCGTCTGGAGGGCGAGCCGGTCCCCGTAAATGCGCCCGGTGCCGGTATTGTTCAGGGTGTTAGCCGTGAGATGGGTCAGGCCGCCGTCAATCAGTCCGGTGTTGTTCAGGGTATCGTGAGCTTGGATTTGCGTTTGCCTGGCGCTGATTTCACCGGAGGCGCTGTTAGTGAGATCCTGTGCGTCAAGATGCAGCGCCTGACCGGCTTTTATCTGGCGGTCATTGATAAGATTACCGGCCGTTTTCAGGGTCAGATTGCCATTGGCCGCGGTGTTGCCGGTATGATGAAAATCCTCAGTTAAGGTGACCGCCATATCGCCCTGCGATAACAGTTGGCCGTCCCCACTCAGGCCGTGTGCGTTAATCGTGGCGTGCTCCCCGGCAATCAGCGTGCCTTGCCGGTTGTTAATCACCAGAGACGTAGGACGGGTCTCGTCGTCTACGGTAAGCTGTTTGCCCGCGGAGATTAACCCCTCAGCATTCTCCAGCGTGTGACTCACCTGAGCTTGCAGGTGATTGGCCGCCCGTAAAGCGCCCTGGGTATTGTCCACCTGTTGAGCGTTGACCGTCAGGTTTTGCGCTTCCACTCCGTTATCAACCTGCGCTGTTTTCCGGTTAATCAAGCGAGCGGTGTTCAGGGTCAATTGCTGACCGCCACGGATAAGGCCGCCGGTGTTATCGGTTTGGGTCTTAACATTCAACACGGTGTTGCCCACCGCCTGCACCTGCCCATGACGATTGTCGAGCTGGTGAGTGTTCAGGGTTAACGTGTCGGTGGATAACAGTTTGCCGTCCCGGTTATCCAGCGCGGCGTGTCGGGTGTCAATAGCCAACTGTCCGCCTTGCAGATGACCGTGGCGATTGTCCAGTGGGCCGCTGGTGATAGTGGTCTTGCCCTCACCCATAATCTGGCCTTGTTGGTTATCCAGTAACTGGCCGTCGGTATCCAGAGTCAGGGCGTCGGCGGATTGTAAAGTGCCCTCGCGGTTGGTCAGTTGTCGGCTGTGAATGTCCAGCCCGCTATTTCCGGCAATCTGTCCCTGCGTATTATTAAGCGCAGTGCTGGTCAGCACGGTTTTGCCGTCCGCCGCGATTATGCCGCCAATGTTATCAACAGCGCCGGTGTGCAAAGTTAAGTGTCCGCCGCTTAACAACCGGCCCGCTTTTTGGTTGGCATCACGGGTATTGGTGAGCTCGTGACCATGAGTATCAATAGACATCTCGCGGCCAGCCTGTAATAACCCCGCGGTGTTGTCCAGATGACCGCTGTTGACCGTCAGGGTGTCTTCGGCTATCACCTGTCCGGCGGTATTGGTGAAGGGATGGCCTGTGGTCTGGCTGTCAATGTTTTGTGCCAGCAACATCCCCTGCGTGTTATCCAGGGTCTGACTGGTGGTGGTCAGTCGGGTTTTGGCTTCAAGATGACCGTTAACGTTTTGAATAGTTTTGCCAACGGTGAGGGTGGCGCTGTCCCCGGCGGCAACAATGCTCCCCCGGCGATTATCCAGTTGAGTGGCGCTCAGTTGGAGCGCGTGGCCCGCTTCCAGCCGACCTGACTGATTATCCAGCGTGTCTTTGACCGCCAGTGTCAGCGAGCCTTTTTCGGCGGCCACTATGTTGCCGTGACGATTATCGACGGTCGTTGCTTTAAGGTTCAGGTTGCCGTTGCCCGCAAGGGTACCGCGCTGGTTATCCAGCCTCCGGGTGGTGAGGGACAGGGTATCTTTGCCCTGTTGTTGCATCACGCCGCCTTGATGACTGAGGGTGTCAGCGTTGACGGTTATCTGCCCGGCCTGAGTTTCGGCGTGGTTGAGTTGCAGTTCACCGGCCTGTATCGTCAGGGCGCCATTGGTGAGCAGTTTGCCCTTATCACCCAGCCACCGTTGGGTATTGAGCGATAATTGCCCCTGACCGGCCAACTGCACCGTCCCCTGGTTGTTATCGGCCTGATGCGCGGTCAGATGCAGGTCCTCGCCCTGACTGGCAATAGTGCCCTGACGGTTGTTAAGCTGGTCAGTAGTGAGGGTCAATTTCCCCTGATTGAACACTGTCCCCTCACGGTTATTCAGGGTACGGGTATGGAGCGCCAGTTCACCAGTACCGGTCTGGTTAATTTTTCCCTGATGATTGGATAAATCCGGCGTCGTGAGGTGGATTTCCTTCGCCACTAACTGGCCGCCGTCGTTGTTAAACTGGCCCGGCGTTTTCGCCGTCAAACGGTCGG
>NZ_CAWNWY010000029.1:0-73427 GCF_963878365.1 Photorhabdus sp. HUG-39
GGGATATAAGTTTTTACCTGATGGATTATGACAACTGGAGTCGGCCACATCAGTTCAACGAGGGGGTGCCACCGGCAAAAGCTGAGGCTCTCTCTAATTTACTGTCCGGAATTAGTTGACCACTACAAGCGCTGAATTCATACATCTGATTCAATTGTCGCAGGGAAAAGCTGAACAGCAATTCGGCGACTTTATCATTCCGACACAGGAACCTGACTGGCGACAGATAGAGAAAAGCGCACTTGCTCTGCTAGCACGCAGCAAAGATCTGCACATTATTATCCTGCTCATGCAAGCCTGGTGCCGCCAATACGGCTTGGTTGGATATGCACAAGGTCTGATGTTATTGGAACAGACAGTTGCGCGTTATTGGGAAACCTTGTGGCCCGCCGTAAAACAAGATGGTGAACCAGACCCACTGATGCGTATTAACGCATTACAGGGGCTAGGTGATGGTTTTGCGCTGGCTAAACAGGTGCGTCTGTGCGAATTCGCCCGCAGGAATGGGATAATCCTCACCGTGGCAGATATCATGAAATGTCTGGATGGCAGTAACACGGAAGAGAGTCCATTTCCCGGTGGGATAGATCTTCTGATTGCTGAATTACAGCAAGGTGAAGCACCGGTGATAAAGCTAATCCCACAAATAGCCGCCACCCTGCAATGCCTGATTAACACATTACGTAGCCATCTTGGTGACAGTGGTCTGCCAGATATGCGCCGTCAAATGGCAATATTTCACCATCTGGTACAGCTTCTCGCCCCGCAACCCGATACTGCTCAAATTGAGGAGGATAGCCAACATCCCCTACCGGGCAATGGTAACAATACGCACCAACCAAGCCTATCCAATAGCTGGCAGCCATCCAGTATCCAGAATCGTGAACAGGCTCAACAAGCGCTGGAAGCGGTACGGCAGTACTTTCTATTACATGAATCCAGTCATCCAGCACCATTGATGATTGCACGAGTGAAACATCTCATTAACCAGGATTTTATGAATATTATGCGCAATCTTGCTCCAGAGGCTGTCGATCAACTTGAACACTTTTTGGGCTGTAAAAAGCAGACATAACGCGAGCTGAGGAGACAGCAAAATGGGGGGTAATACGCTGGAAAAGCCGCTGTTACTCCGTCAATGACTCATAACTACTGATTTTGTCGATGGAGAATACTATGTCAGGATCAAACAGCGGGCAAAAATTCATCGCCCGTAATCGTGCACCACGAGTACAAATTGAATACGACGTCGAACTATACGGTGATGAACGTAAGGTTCAACTCCCTTTTGTCATGGGAGTGATGTCGGACTTAGCTGGAAAATCTGCTGATCAACTTCCTCCACTCAGTCAGCGAAAGTTTCTCGACATTGATGTTGATAATTTCGATGACCGCATGAAATCACTACTCCCAAGCGTTGCCTTTCCGGTGGACAACACCTTGAGCGGTGAAGGGAAAATTCAAGTCGCTCTCACTTTCAACACAATGGATGATTTTCTACCTGATGCGATAGCACGTCAGGTTGAACCACTTAATCAGCTCCTGGAAGCACGTACTCAACTGGCTAACCTACTGTCTTATATGGATGGCAAAAGCGGAGCCGAAGAGCTAATCGCGACTATCCTACAAGATCCGGCATTACTGAAATCGTTAAGTACTGCACCGCTGAACAACACAGAATCCACAAATCCAGCAGCAAAACAAGAGCAGGGAGACAGCCATGAGCCAGCCTGAAATCCACTTAGCTGGTGAAAACTCCAGCCAAACGACTCACTACAATCAGAGTGAACTTAATGCGTTACTCAGGAAAGAATTTCGCCCTAAAACAGATCAGGCACGCCTCGCCGTGGAAAACGCCGTTAAAACTCTGGCACATCAAGCGCTGGAAAACAGTCTGACCTTATCGAGCGACACTTTCAGCACCATTCAGGTACTGATTGCCGCCATTGACAACAAACTTTCGCAACAAATCAACGAAATTCTCCATCACGCTGATTTTCAAGCACTGGAGGGTGCATGGCGTGGTCTGCTCTATTTAGTCAGCAACACGGAATATGCTTCCTGGAGTAGTCTGCGCGAATCGGAAGATGCTCGTTACATTGGCTTGGTCATGCCACGTTTTCTGGCACGTTTACCTTACGGTATCAGCACTAATCCCGTTGAAAGATTCGATTTTGAAGAAAAAACCGCAGGAGCTACCCACAGTAACTATGTCTGGAGCAATGCAGCCTATGCGATGGCGGTGAACATTAACCGTTCCTTTAAAGAATATGGCTGGTGTGCATCCATCCGGGGCGTCGAATCAGGCGGAGCAGTGGATAAACTGATCTGTCACACTTTTCCGACAGATGATGGTGGTTTGGATATCAAATGCCCAACGGAAATTGCTATCAGTGATCGTCGTGAAGCTGAGTTAGCAAAAAACGGCTTTATCCCGTTGGTTTACCGTAAAAACTCCGATTTTGCGGCATTTATCGGCGCACAATCACTGCAAAAACCTGCGGAATATATGGATGCCGACGCCACAGCAAACGCTAATCTGGCCGCTCGCTTACCTTATCTGTTTGCCTGCTGCCGATTTGCACACTATCTGAAATGTATTGTGCGTGACAAAGTGGGATCATTTCAGAGCCGCGACGACATTGAACGCTGGCTAAATAAATGGATCATCAACTATGTTGACGGCGATCCCGCCAACTCCTCACAACAGACCAAAGCGCGCAAACCACTAGCAGCGGCTGAAGTACAGGTCATCGAACAGGAAGATAACCCCGGATATTATCAAGCCAAATTCTTCCTGCGTCCCCACTATCAACTGGAGGGATTAACGGTTTCCCTGCGGCTGGTATCAAAACTGCCCTCTCTAAAACAGAGTGGTGGTTAATTCTGAAAATGACTAAATAAGGAATGTGATCATGAACAACAGCATCTATTTGGATATCAAAGATGTCTCCGGTGAATGTAAAGATAGCAATCATCCTAACGGTATTGATGTGCATACCTTTGAATGGAAACTATCACAACCAGTAGAAACCGGTAGTGGCGGTGGTGGTGGCAGCGGACGCGCCAAAGTACACTCTCTGGTGGTCTATGCCCGGATGGATAAGGCAATGCCAACGTTAATGCAGAAATTAGCACAAGGCGTTCATCTGCCGGAAGTAAAGCTAACCATGCGTAAAGCAGGAGGCGAACAACAAGAGTTCACCACGATTACGCTTGGTAGTGCATTGCTTGACAGCATTGAACTGGTTGACTTTAACCGCGATATTCCACATTTAACAGAAGGTTCAACAGCCATTATACCCGGCACTATTGGCGTGAAATACAGCTTTTCACCAAATATCGCCAAAGTGGTTTATAAAGAACAAGATAACCAAGGAAAAAGTGGTGCCAATGTAGAATTTAATTGGGATACCCAAAAGAACACCAGTAAATAAGAAAACACGCACTGATAACTAAATCAGTAAAAAATAACCTTCCGCCCGGAATACGCTATGTTCGTATCCTTTAGGATGCTGCATCCCTTTTTCGTGGCGGAAGGGTAAATTATTACTCAATATAATAAGCAACGTTGTTATGAAAATAACCCTTATCAATCCTCCATCAGGCAATATGGCAGCCAATAGCAGTCATATTTTTTATCCTCCCGGAGGAACTATCGGCACCAGCGAAAATAATCATTTTGTGTTGCCAGATCTAAATAGTTGTATTTCGGCATTACAAGCCAGTATAAATATTTCTGCCCAAGGTGTCTGCACTATTACTAATATTGGAACGGCCTTCATGATGATTAACAATATTCCATTAGCGCGTGGAGAAACCGCATCTCTGCAAGAAAATAATAAGCTCAAAATTGGTGATTATTATCTAACTGTGAACGAAATAGAAATGGAAAAATATCATTCCGTCAAACAGGAAATAACAAAAGCCGATCTTTCTGAGGCGGTATGGGATGAATTAAATACAACATTACCCGCCAAAGAAAACCAAAAAGCGAGTGATCAACTCTCTGCGGCCAATTTTTCGTCACCAGAAACAGAGATCCTGCAAACTCTTGATCAACTCGCTACCCGCCCTATTGATCCAATAGAACTCTTTACCACTCAATGCCAACGCACCAACAGTCATGCCCTGTTTCAGCCAAATACCTACCGCTCTACCACACCGCTACAGCTATGGGAAGAGCAGATAAAACAACTCGATCCATTATGCCTATTCAAAACAGAACCCTCCGCATCTACAACCAACGACATGACCACACCACAAACATACCCCATGTTAGGCGGACATGAACAGGCAATGAAAGAAGCACTTTTCTATTGTCTTAACACCATAATAAATCGCTTTGATCCGTCCTACGACGAAAACAGTGTCCCGGCAGCCCACTTCTGGCCCCTGAATAACACACAACACCGTAAAGCAAGGTTATGGGATAACTTTACTGACCGTTATCAACAAACCACCGAAGAGATACGCCAACAATCGTCAACGTTATTCAACGCTTTTTTCCTTAGCGTTTACCAACAAAAATTAAATGCTGTTTTCGACAGCAGTGATGATTAATAACAAAACCAAAGAACTTTTGGAGAAAGATAACGGGTATAAACCAGTTAATAACAAAGTGCCGACTTCTGGGTTAGCACTTTGCGTAATAATGGATTATATAACAGACAGGTTGATCTCAATATTCACTACCCAAAAATTCTATCAGCTCAATATACACAGTTTTCCTACTCATTATTTTAGCCCGCCAAACCAATATCACTATTAACTTCAAATTTGCTCGTGATGCAATTGCTCACCATAGCTCACAACTATTTTTCTCAACAGATCATTTTCTATGAAAATTAATCATCTCACTTATATATAATAAATTATTAAAGTAATAAATGAAAAATACAACTAAAAAACAATAAAAAGTACGCTCAACGCTTTGAGGCTTATGTAGCTCCATGGTTTACAATCAACAACCCCACGACTTTAAAACCTGTTTTGCAACCTTTGAAAAGATCTCAGCCGATATATTGGTTCAGGTAAGTTTCTCATCAGTTTTCTAACTGTATTATACCCTATGGATTTCAAGATGCATCGCGATAGCAAGGGAGCAAATCCCCGGGAGCATAGCGAACGATGTGACCGGGGTGAACGAGTGCAGCCAACAAAGAGGCAATTTGAAAGATAACGGATATATAGGCTTAAGTTTTTATGCACATATGGCAATCTCAACAAAAATAACACTGAAATGCCGCATTCTCCCAAGCGACTTTCAATTGCGAATAACGTTGATTCTCCATCGTTGCCGTCAGCAATTTACGACTCATCTGCGGCAATAAAATATTAGTAATAATGGAATCAATCCTGCGAGCACCAGATTCCTGTTCCATACAACAAGCCATAATCTGTTGTGTCACTCGGCGATCAAATTGCGCTTCAATACCATAATTTTCCCACAGGCGTTGGGCTACCCTCGTCAATTGCAATTGTACAATCTTTTCCAGCATTTCATCACTCAATGACAAGAAAGGAATGACCGTCAGACGGCCAAGTAGAGCGGCAGGAAATATCCGTAGCAGCGGTTGACGTAACTGCTGCGTCAACATTTCCACATCCAGCAAACCATCCTGCCGGGTACAGGCACTGATAACCTCCTGACTACCCACATTCGAGGTCAGTATGATTAACGTATTGCGGAAATCAATGCGACAACCTTCTCCATCTTCCATCCAGCCTTTATCGAACACCTGAAAAAACAGCTCATGTACATCAGGATGTGCTTTTTCCACCTCATCCAGTAACACCAAACTGTATGGATGCCGTCGAACAGCCTCCGTCAGCACGCCACCTTCACCATAACCAACATATCCCGGCGGCGCCCCTTTCAACGTTGATACACTGTGTGACTCCTGAAACTCACTCATGTTGATAGTGATCAGATTCTGCTCACCACCATACAGATTTTCAGCCAATGCCAACGCTGTTTCGGTTTTCCCTACCCCAGAAGGGCCACATAACAGAAATACCCCCACCGGCTTATTGGGATCACCCAAGTGTGCACGCGCCGTACGTACCCGTTCACTGATGATACTTAACGCATGTTGCTGACCAATAACCCGTTGCTCCAAGCTATGTTCCAAATTCTGGACAATGCTGATTTCATTTTTCACCATCAGGCCAAGAGGAATTCCAGTCCAATCCGCAACCACGGCTGCAACACTGTGGGCATCCACTGCGACCGTAATTAATGGCTGTTCCCCCTGCAATAAACTCAATTGTTGTCGGCAATTCTGTAATTGTGTCTGCCAAGACAAACGCGGCGCATCATCTGCCGACATTTCATCATCAGCAATGAGTTGCTGGCATAAGCTGATAATCTGCTGAGCCAACCGCATTTCATCCTGCCAACGCTGTGCAACCTGCTGCTCTGCCTGCAATTCATGACGTTGATCATCAAGCTGTGCTAAACGTGCACTATGATCGCCATCGCCACCCAGTTGCTGTTCACGGCAAACAATCTCATATTCAATCTGAAGTGCATCAAGCTGACGGCGGTAATCTTCCAATACCGCCGGCTGGCTGTGCTGACTGACCGCTACCCGCGCGCAAGTGGTATCAAGCAGCGCTATTGCTTTATCGGGCAACTGGCGGGCCGGAATATAACGATGAGAGAGCGATACCGCAGCTTCTAACGCTTCATCCAGCAATAACACGCCATGATGTCGCTCCAGTTGTCTGGACAGGCTACGTACCATCTGTAAAGCTAATGCTTCGTCCGGCTGTGCAACCTGCAACACCTGAAAACGTCGCGTCAACGCCGGATCTTTTTCAATGTGCTTTTTGTATTCTGCCCAAGTGGTCGCCCCAATAGTACGCAACTGTCCACGCGCCAGAGCCGGCTTCAACAGGTTCGCCGCGTCACCTATTCCTTGTGCGCCACCGGCGCCAATTAGCATGTGAATCTCGTCAATAAATAGAATAATGGGAACTGGGCTTTGTTGAACCTCGTTAATCACCGCCTGCAAACGTGCTTCAAATTCTCCCTTCATGCCGGCCCCTGCCTCTAAACGGCCAATATCCAACGACCAGAGCTGAACATGGCACAATGACGGTGGTAAATCACCCGATGCAATCCGTAGCGCCAACCCTTCTACCAGCGCCGTTTTACCCACTCCCGCCTCACCAGTAATCAACGGATTGTTTTGCCGACGACGTAACAAAATATCAATCAGTTGGCGGATCTCTTTATCCCGTCCGACGACCGGATCAATTTGTCCAGCTCGCGCCAGTGCGGTCATATCCTGTGCATAACATTGCAGCGCACTGTCGGACGCAAACTGCTTCTCCCCACTCTCTGCCGCTGCGGTTTTCATTAGGCTGTTTTCCGTACTGTCGCACAGGATATGGGTAAAATCCTGTGCCAGACTCTCCGCATTAATCTGAGCAAACTGAGCAGAAATCGCCAATAGATGTTGGCGTAGATTAAAGGTGGTTAACAGTGCCAGCAATAGATGCGCCCCTCGGATCTCACTTGCCGCAAAGGTCACAGAACTACATACCCAAGCCCGTTCCACGGCTTCATCAATATGGGTAGAGAGATCGGAAATCGCGCTGGCTCCACGCGGTAATGTATCCAGCGCTTGTACAATATCCAGCGCCATTTGCTGTTCATCCAGCGCAAAATAGCCCATGATCTGTTGCAGATCACCCGCTGCCTGCTGCATCAGTTGATGCAACCAGTGCGCCAGTTCCACATAAGGATTGCCCCGCAATTTACAAAACGTGCTGGCTCTGTCCAAAGCTCGAAATAACGGCGCATTCAGTTTATTAAACAGTGACTGGCGATTGATATCCAACATAACATCCTCGTCCATATTGGTAGATAAAGAAAACAAGTACAGTCTGCTATGACTGCGCAGGGTTATCTGGGCTAAAACAGAAATCACTGCGATCGTGATGGTGGATATTCAGCCCTAGCCAGCAGCTCTGCCCTAGAGACTGAGCGCTTCCTAGCGAACATCCTTGATAATGTTGATGATCCAGCGTAACTCTGAGCTTCCAGGCATATTCAAGGCCGACATAACACCGAACCCAGTCACACAATTGCCGCAGCTCATCACAACAGGATGTTGCAAACCGTGAAGCCGGTAAGAAACGCTGATATACCAGCCAAGAGAGCGGCCCAAGTTCCAGACAAAATGCATATTGCACATCAGCCACCGCAATACCGAGACGAGTAGTACTGCCTAACCGAGCACCAGCATGACCATTGTGCAACCGCAACTGATCATCACGCTTTATCGTCAACCAATGAAACTGGTTTTCATGCAATGTCACCGGCAAGCCAAAGTGGTAACGTAGCAGACACAACAGGCCATCTTTAGTTACGCGACTGGCGGGTCAGATGCCCCACCATATAGTGGTGTGTCCGCTGGTGCCGGAGGCAATGGCCCCTGCCGATCAGGCTGGCAAAAAAATAATCGAAGCGGCGGTTATCACTGCGATCAAAAGAGAGGCAAGGTTGAGCATCCGCCCATGCACGCCAAAACAGAGTGATTAGACGGTGCTGAAACAGATTGAAAAAGGCACTCAACGCATGATCTTTATGTTGCTTCTGACGTTGCCAGGCAAACTCGGTGACATGTAAAGGCAGAGGCCCATTCGGGCCAAACAGGCCAAAGTTATTGATATTAATCTGATAACAAGTGCCATCTGGATAAGGGACGATGGCCGCAATTTCTGCTGGCGCAAAGCATAATGCTGGCTGTTGCCCCAAACGTAAGGGTTCATAATGCAGTAAAGGTGAACGCCCCAGTGGATAAGGTGAACCTGACTGGCATGAAAACGTAATAACCGCCGTAATTCCGCTTCACCTTGTTCAGTGGCGCAATTCTGCAAGCTGAAATAATTGAACTGTAATTGATTGATCAACTGCCAGCAGGCACTACTCTCTGCCAATGCCGGACGAGGTTCAGTAGGGCCTTTACGCAACCGCACAGCAGCAACGGGAACTGAATCCTGCATCACCAGCCCCTCTTGCGCCTGTCGTTGCAGTAATAAAGGTAGATCACGGTTGGTACACAGAACTTCCGCACTGAGATATTTCAAATCGCTGCGCCAAGGCGGATGATGCTCATCAGCCAAAGAGAGATAGACCTCACTGCCAAGATAATCAGAACGCATGCCATAACGGTTCACATGTTGTGGCAACAGACGCGATTCACGGCGGATAGAAAAATACCCCGCATTAACTAACGCATCACTACATTGGGTGCGATAAAGAGGATGGAAAATATAGTCGTCGCTGTCATGCTGAGTACCAATACCACGTAATGCTGTGACAGAAAAAACCTCATAATCAAGCGGACGCATATTATCGACCACAACATGGTATTCATGTTGCTGTTCATTGAGCGTCATCGGTTCAGCGGTACGGGGAAAAAGATTGATAGCAGGGGTACAATGTAGAGCCAAGTGGCTAACATCCACCACCTTTTCCAACTGTGGCGAACGTACATCCAGCAGGATCTGAATTTCCAATCGCTGTTGTTTACCGGCCTGCGCCAGCAACGGCTGCAAGCCACTGATGCTGAAAAACTGGAAACGGGCCGGAAAGGCAAAATATTCCTGCAACAGGCGATACGCTTCGACATTACGCAAATCAACGGGCAACAACGCCTGCTCGGCAGTAACCCCCTCATGACGCAGCGACTGAGGAGGCAACAATAACCGTTGTACAGTACTGCCGGGGATTTGGCACAATACCCCCTGACAATGCACCATCAGTAACTCTAATAGTTGTAAAGCGGGAATATCACCGCCACTGAGGTAGAACATCAACGCATCACATTGCAATTCACCCAATGACACATTGTCAAAGCACGATAACTGAATACGCAAAGTGCCCTGCGCCTCAGCACCGCCAAGGGCAGAAAAAGGAATATCCGCGGATACGCCCCCCAATTCCACCTGTAATAAACGCAACGGCTGCAAAGTCACATCCTGCGCGGTACGATAGCGGCAACTGATCCCCTTCTTTTTCAGTGCCTGACTTTCCATCAATGAACTACGCGGCACAAGAAAACCTTTACTCAAATCCCCCTTAGTGGGATCTGGTTGTAATTCAACAATTGCCATTGAAGGCAAGCCAGCAAGATAGTTAGGATAAAGCGCTTCTAGCAACTGGGCAGAGAAACGAGGAAATTCAGCATCCATCTTGAGTTGAATACGCGAAGTCAAAAAAGCAACGCCCTCCAGCAAACGCTCAACGTAAGGATCGGTAATGTCATTGCCCTGCATCCCTAACCGCCCGGCAATGCCAGGATAATAACGGGCAAATTCATCTCCCATTTCACGCAGCCATGCCAACTCGCGATTGTAATACTCCAGTAATTTTTCATTCATGATTTACCCTCCATCCACCAGCTCAAAATGCCCGTTTTCCAGATCAACATGGCTACTGAAAGTGAAGGCTAATGGGCGAGAAAAACCCAACAGATGTCCTCGGATTTCAAAACAGAGAATATTGTGAGCATTCAGTTGCTGATCACCCCGCATTCCCGTGATGATTAATTCCTGCGGAATAATGCGCGGTTCAAAATGGATAATGGCTTCACGTATCGCGTACTCAATACTTTCCCAGTTCACCTGAGAAATAAACTTTCCGGCCAGCGCCCGGATGCCAAAATTTAACGTACTGGTACTAACATGCGGCCAGGATGAAAGATCGACTCCAGAGGAGTAATGATCGCAGTTAAGCAGAGCCTGCAAATTATGCAGTACCGAAAGACGAAGCTGTTGAGCGCTATTACCAAATGATACCTGTTCCCCATCATTGCTATTCTCAGTCAGACGCTCAAGCAACATAGGACAAGTCTGATAACCGCCATAGATTGCAGGAGAACGGCATACCTCGGCGTTTTTCTCTGGTATTTTGCTCATTATTTAACCCATATGAATCTGTTCAGAATCCACTTTTGTCACTGCCTGCGACGTAATGATGGTATTACGTGCATGTAAGCGTACATAATCGCGGGCCTGACAATCCAGTTGCCCAACACGTACATGCTCTGCCTGTTCGACCTTACGCAATACGCGCTGGCTGATTTGAACCACGGTTTTCCACAATGCTTCCACACGCCGGCCAAGCAGACAGGCCACATTGACCCAAGCCGTCAATTCATCACCGCTGTAACGCATATGGGTGATATGGCAATCACTCTGTTGCGCACTAATCTGCACAGATTGACTATCAATAGTGATCTGTTCAGCACTGTGGAGCATCAATTCTCCTTGCGGAGCAATATGCAAATCTCCCGGAACAGTGAGCGTCACCGGTTGCTGTTCATCTGCCCGACTTAACACCGCCAGCACCCATAGCCGATGGTTATCATCACCATGAATCAGCACCTCATCACCGATTTGCGGTATTAACAAACAACTGATGGCGACACCACATTGCCAGCCACGCTGCTGATACTCCACGACCACTTCCCCTGTTGGCAAAGTATTAACAACTTGCCCGACAGCCTGTTGAGGAAGATTAACCTCCAATAGAAATGATTTTTGCGTTGCGTTCATAAATAAAAATCCCGATATCCCGTTAAGCGCTAACCACGCGCATTCCATGTTTCTGCCGCAAACAGTGCCTCATCTCGCGCCAGAATCCCCCGACGATCAGAGAAGCGACTGCCCTGCTGACAGGCCCGATGCATCAATGTGCGTTTAAAACGCGCCTGGCGCAGATCCGCATGACTGATATCCGCCCAACTGAAATCGGCATAACTCAAATCGCAGGCGACAAAAGAGCAGCTATTCGCTTGCGCATAGCGCCATTGACTCTGGACTAACATGCTGTGGGAGAAATCTGCTTGATGTAGACAGGCCGCAATAAACTGGCCATGATTGATTTTTGCCTGCCGGCACTGCGCTTCACGTAAATCACTTTCAATAAATAGCGCCCCTTCGGCCTCTATCTCATCTAAACAGGCGCCACGCAGTGATGCGCCTTTAAAGCAGCTTTGCGTCAGTATCGCCTGCCGAAAATCGGCACGATCCAACGGATTATCAGTAAATTGGCAAGCCAAAAAGGTGAGCCCTTGAAACTTCCCTTCGCGCAGATCACAATGGGCAAACACCCCTCGTTCAAACCGGCTGCCTGTAAAGGTCACGTTGCGTAGATCCATACCGAACAAAGTCAAACTCTGACAATGGCAATTATGTACAGTACCGTTATGAATATCACTATCGTACAAAGTGACTTTATCAAGTGTGCTGTTGACAAAACGTGCACGATTAAGCTGGCAAGAGATGAAATAGGTAGAATTTAGTGCAGCATCTTGCAAAGAGAACTGTTCCAGTTGGCAATCGTGAAATATACAGTTATCCAGATGAGTGCGATCAAAGCAGGCTTGCGACAAATTACATTGCTGAAATGAACACCCTTTCAGCGTCATCCCCTGAAAAGAGGTATATGATAACTGACACTGCTGAAAAACGGTCTCATCAAGTCTGCAACAACGGAACTCAACGCCTTCAAAGGTAACATTAACAAACACCATACCAGCCAGATCCCTCTCTGCCAGCAACTCACTCGTCAGAGATACATCCTGAATGATTTCCCCTTGGGAAATCAGCGCGCTCAATTGTTCCGGCGTTAAGGTTTTCATATCAATTTGCCTCCGGCACATGGCAGGGTTTTGCACTGATCAAGCAAAGCCCCCTGCAATTGCGTATTCACATCAACACTGGATTGAGAAATATCGGCACGAAACAGATTGGCACGACGCAAATCCGCGCCCGCTAAATGGGATTTTTGCAGTAACGCGCCCATCAGATTAGCGTCCTGCAAATGACTATTGGTCAATAAGGTGCGAATAAACAGTGAATGACTGCCATTGACGGCGCTCATTTGCGCAAAACTGAGATCCGCTTCGCTGAAATCACAGTTTTGTAGTACCGCCTCTGAAAAGTCAGCCGCTTCAAGCAGAATGAGACGAAAATTACAACTGGTCAGCCGCGCATGCTGAAACAGACCAGCACGAATATGCGTTGTACCGGTAAACACGCAACTGTCTAAATGGGCATGCTGGTACTGAGCATGATCTAACGCGCTGTTTAGAAAAGTACAACTTTCCATCACCGCATGGTTGAAACGAACTGCGGTAAAGCCACCATTGATGACCGTCACACGCGTTAAATAGGCATGGCTAAAATCCAGCGCTTCCGGTATGAGATCCATAAACAGGCAGTTTTCCAACCGCGCCTGAGGGAAACGACAATGATGCAACGTACACTGACGTAACGTAATATCACTTAGAGCAGCTTGGGAAAAATCACACATGACCAGTTCTGCCTGTTCCAACAACACACCGCCAAGACGTGCCCCGATAAAATAACCGTTGTGGCACTTCGCTCCGGTCAGGGAAGCATTATTCAGACAAGCCGCATTTAGCGAAGTGTTATTCAATGAGGCATAAGCCAGCATGGCTTCACTGAGATCAGCTTCATCTAAACAGCAGTTATCCAGATTGGCATTTTCCAACAGAGTATGCTGTAGATTAGCTCGCCGCAGATCCAAACCAGAAAGATCAGCACCCGTTAGATCCATCCCACTGAGATCGCGTTTTGTTGCCATGCAAGCCATCACATGACGACGTAACACCTCAGCCTGTTCACCCTGTAATCTGCCTGCCGGCGGACGTGTATCCGCAGATAGCAAATACATCTGATGTAAACTACGCTGCGTACGTTTCAACACCTCTGGTGTTTGGCCTTCCGGTGTTTTCTGTGACTGTTTATGCAACAAGTCCAGCATACGGTAGTAACTCGCCGGGCCAGTCGGGGAAGCACTGGCACGTTCAGCCGCTGCATATGCAGCACTTTTCTTCTGAACCCGCTGTTGTATCCGTTCTGCCTGTCGTTCCAAGCTGGCAACCAGCTCCGGTAACTTATCGGCAGTGAGCGCTTTTCCCTCTTTCTGAGGCAATTCTGCAAGCAGTTGATTAATATCCTGCTCTTGCTTCTCACTTCTCGTCTGATGCCGCCGACGCAAATAAGTTTCACGCCTTGTCATCGTCTCTGCCAGCGCACTGGGGGTAACCTGTACGTCATTATCTATCCAAGGCGCAATCAGGCTTTCATCCATCAAATCCTGTTCTCGCAGGGTAAAAAGCGCCCCCTTCTCTTTCTCTGCCCGTTGCGCCATCACCTGTTGGTAATGAGCAACCGGCCGCTCAGCCTGTGCCAACTCCATCGCCACCAGCATTTGATGCACATCCACTGCATCATCTTCATTAATTGGACAAGCACCGTGCCAAATGAGTGCCATACGTTCCCGATGAGGAATAAACCATACCGTGGTAGCACGTAAGTGAAGCTCCTCAAAGCGCATTTCTCCACCACGCTGACGCGTGATAAAACAGCGTGCTTGCCAGCAAGGTAACGTTCCCTGTTGTACGGCTTGAGTGGGATGCATATTCCAGATACACCAAGTGGCGCCCGACGGCAGACAGGGTTGTCCGCTCAGCCATTGATCCGATCCGGCCATATTGAACAGGTGCCAATCTGTATCGCGGGCAAAACCGGGGAATTCATGCGCCAGCCACTGCTTATCGTATTTTTTTCCCATCATGCGACTACGTTGCGGCCAGCTAAAATCAAGGGGGGAGAAACTAGCTGGCTGCACACGCTGATGCAGTGAATGTAGCAGTTGATCCGGATGTTCAACATTAGGTAATGGGTGCCACAATACCCCCTCACGAGTAACAGGTTCATCTCCCTTACCCAACGGGTTTTCTGCGGTACAGTGACCGCCAAAGGCATTTTGCCAATCGAGGTGCATCTTCTCGAACGACTGTGGCGATGAAGGATGCCCGTTCCGCTATTTCTTCAGGGGTTAATGTCTGCAATGTCATCAGCTTCTGCTGTGCCTGATTATTGGGATCGTTGCTTTCTCGATTGAGATATAGGCTGTCGCCATAGATGATCTGCTTGCCGGCATCGAACAGAATATTACCCAAGGCATGATGGCTGATATCTTCTCCCGCGTGCTGGTTAATACTCTGGCTGACCTGCGTTTCTGATTTACCTTGAATACGTTCATACCTGCCACCCGCAATAAAATCTGCGCGTCCACCGGCGCCGATAATCGCAGTCTTCCCCAATTGGAAAGTTTGTATATCCGGCATCATTTTCAGGGTATGACACACACCATGATGCTTGAGATGAGTTTCGCCTTTTATCTCCTGAGCTAAGACACCATCAACGGTGATATTTTTATCGTGCTCAACGGAGATATTCATGTCGCGTTCGGCGTGCATGGTGAATGATTCACGTCCCGGCGCATCTTCGAGGAACAGAAAACTGGCATTTTCTACTCCGCCTTTCTTACTGCGGCTCATAAACCCCATTCGGGTTGCATCATTGGGTAACTGCCAGGGTGGCATGCACTCCTCATTGTAAACTCGCCCAGTCACCAACGGGCGGTCCGGATCGCCGTTGATAAAATCAACCACTACCTCTTCACCAATACGTGGAATTTGTAAGCTGCCATATTTCCAACCAGCCCAACTGCTAGAAACCCGCACCCAACAAGAACTTCTATCATCCGGCTGGCTATATCTGTCCCAACGGAATTTCAATTTGACGCGACCATATTTGTCGGTCCAGATACTTTCCCCCGCCGGACCAGCGACTTCCGCCGTTTGTGGACCATAGGTTTTCGGCCAAAGCGTTGTCCGTTGCGGACGCCAAATAACATTAGCGGGTATTGCGTGAAATGCGGCTCGGAACGGTCCTTGGTCCCAACAACTCCCATCCAATTCGTCATACAACGTACAGTCATATAATTCATATTCCGCATGCGTCACCAGAAAGGGCTGTGTATCCGGTGGACAAGGGCTGTTTTGTAAAGTAAAAGTACATCCCGGCGCTAATCCGCATGCTGTTGCCTTGCCGTACATCTGTTGTTGCCGCGCTTCAAATCCCTGTTGGCGAACTTGCGCATAAAACTGACCATGCTGATTGTCGATATAGCGTCCCGGCCATTCAAAAACATCAGCCTTATTAACCGCACATGATGCTGGATTACTGCATATTTCCAATAAATGCGCCCGAGGTTTACGGAAATCATAATCATCCAGCGTATAAACTCGTGGCGTAATTTCCTGTGCTGTGCGCCAGCACATAATACCTTCCTGGTGATCAACCACACCGGGTCGTGTTGCTAAATAGGGGATTTGGACATAATCATCATTAAATGGCTGATGGGCATTTGGCGAGTCAGCTAGAATTAAAGTATGTCCCTTTTCATGATGCCTGAAATAATAGTAGATGCCTTCGTGTTCCATTAATCGACTGATAAAGTCAAAAGTACTTTCCTGATATTGGACACAATATTCCCATTGACGATAATGGCTACTAAGACGATTCTCTATATTAACATGATATTCTGCCAACAGACCGGCAATAATATCCGGCACACTCTGCCCCTGCCAAATACGGCAGTCACGGTTTTGTGTCAAATACCAGAGCGAAGGATGCAGCGTGAAAATATATAACTTATCATTTTCTTCCTGTAAATGATGTCCGACATATTCAATACGGGTAATATCACCATGTAGGAAACGGGAACCACCCTGTATTAGAGGGATCTCCAAAGCCATACTTTTACCCAACAATGACTTCATATCGAGATCATGACATGGACAAAGAAACTCTACTTTAAACTGATACAGTTGCGACAAGGATTCACTGCCAGTTAATTTTCTGAAATGCAATTTATTGCTATCAGACCTATTAAGCGGTATATGCGCCACAATGCGGACATCTGTACGATAATCGGATGTATGACTCACCATAATCTTCTCCAATAAAACAGACTTGTCTCACTGTCAGGGAGCAATACTCACGCTGACCTTCTCAGGCGATAATAAACCTTAAAGATCTGAGCAGAACATCAGGTGATAACATGAAATTGATGATGATTAAGTAAAATGGAGCAACAGATGATACGAAATTCAAAAAACGAGTGCAGACAACAAAGAGGCAACTTGAAAGATAACGGGTATAGATTATATTGAAGGTGATTATTCAATATAACAGGGTTGGAATCATGAAAAATTTATTTGTTATTATGTTACTTCTCTCCGTAATAACCGGGTGCTCCGGTAAACATAACTCAAACAGACAAACACAAGCAGAAGAGGGATTGAAATTTGCCTTTTCATCCGGTGGCAATTTTATCTTAACTCACGATTGTACCGATAAAATCGATTATTTAGGGCCAGATGAAGGGGGGAATGACCAGATAGAGATAACGATAAAAAACGATAAACAATGTTTTGCTCACTTTGATGCTTTAATCAATAAAAACATCGGCACCCAAATGACAATATCATTTAAAGGTACTCATCTTGTCACGGCAACTATTCAAACTTCTTTAAGTCCTTCATTCAGAATGGGGGTAGAAGATAAAGAACAAGCTACGAGCATTATAAACGCATTAAAAAATTAAATTGTTTTTGATATTAAAGTAACCGCATCCTAACTCGAAATCTCCGCCCAATATTGGACGGAGATTTCTGGCAATGTTTACTACAATATATTGACTACAAAGAAATAACCCGTCGTGCAGCTCCTATCGCACTGGTTCCATAGTCTATCGCATTGGCGATCCCTGTGGTGGTCAGGACCCTGCCTCTAATCTGATTACCAATCATGCCAGCAATATTATCTATACCACTGCCGATAGCACCTAGCCCTCTGGAAATCCAACTGTCTCTTCCCATCACTCTGTGCAGACCAGTTCCAATGCCACCGGCAAGCCCGCCGAGAACACTAAATATAGGCTCAAAGACAGGTCTGGCTACACTGAAATGTACTAATTGTCTGGCTAAACCGGCGGCATATGGGCTGACAGCCCGGCCTAAGAGCCTACCCAAAAATCCGCCACCTATTACTCTGTTGATCGCCATTTCCGCCCCCAAACCCGCGGCATAACCCACCGCGTAATTCGCTAAATGTCCGGCGGGGTTACTGGCGACATCTAAACCAAAACCAATCCAAGAGCCATAATAGGTGCCAATACCGGCATGAATCCCGGCTCTGGTACTCCCTTGCGTACCAGTGATCATCCCACCAGCAGCCCCACCCGCCGCTGCCCCGATTTCATGTGTAAGGGTAGAGGAAGTCCCCAGCATGGTATCAATGGTGCCTACCGCACTCCCGGCCCCAATAGCGCCACCTATCCCACGGTCAGCATTATTTATCCATGATCCCACAGCCCCTGTTACCGCCCCGGCGGCTGATGCAACACCAACACCTTGTGCCCGCGCACCATAAGCCGCGGCTGAACTCGCCCCGGCAGCCGCGCCCGCCGCTGACTGTACTAACGTCGATTTTCCCTGTACGAGTCGAGCAAGTAATGCTCCACCCTTTTCCAGAAGGCTACCTACGTTATATCCCATCAATGCGCCAATCCCTGCGCCTACGGCCGCAACCCCCAGAATGACGGGAATAGCCGCACCAGCCGTACTGGCAATGGCAGCCGCAAGCCCCCCAATCGCAATCCCGCCGGCAATGGCTCTGCCAATTTTTTGTCCCCGTCTCATTGACGCAGACATTCCCTCATCAGGTTTACGAAACAGAAATGAAGCAAACCAAAATGTATTCCGATTTCGGTTCGGAGACGGTGCTAATCCGTCATGGTCAGTCAATGTGATGGGGTTATTCCTCACCATCCGGTACAAATTCAGCCCATCCACGGTTCCCGCCGGATCAACACTCAACCATCGGCCCACCCAAGGCTGATAATAGCGGTAGCCGTAATAATATAATCCGGTGGCATCCCGCTCTTTACCGGAGTAACGAACAAATTTGTAGCTGGCTTCTGTCTGATTTTTCGCTGCCCATAGCGCGGTGCCGCCATACGGATAATACTCTTCCTGACTGAGAATCTGCCCTTCGCTATCCAGTTCAAGCTGGCTGGAGCCGAGCAGATTATCGTAACTGTAGCGCACCTGATTGTTATCGATATCTGCCGGTTTACCGCTTTCCCAGTGTAATACCCTTACCTGTGCGCGACCCGCTTCACCGACTGTAATCACCTGCAAATTTTGAGTTGTTTTATCTACAACTCCAGTTATGCGCAGCTCTAATCCCGGAAGATAAGTCACCCGTTGTACTTGAGTGCTGTTACCCGTCTGCTGTTCACTCACTTTTAGCAGCCGCACGCCATCACTGCTATAACGATACCATTCACTATCACTGCTATTTTCGCGGCTCACCGGGGTTACTCGTTGCAATTCACCACGGAGATTCCAATCCAGATTTTGTCCTGGTATTAACGTTTTCTGATGACCGCCGGAATCAAATAGCGCATCCACTCGGGTTGGATCTGTCGTTAATGTACTCAATACCGTCCGGTTACTGCGGCTTGAAACGGTCATCTCTGTGGTGTAACTATTTTGAGTCGCGGGTGAACTGTGTCGGATCTGAACCAAATTACCGCCACGGTCATAAATATAGGTACGAAGGTAATTGGTATAAGTGTTGTTGTCTGTAGGCACAGGCATGGCGGGTGAGGGAAGTTGGTTGCTTTGCTGGCCGATATTGGCCATTTCGCGCCCTGTCGCACTCATAAGCTGATACAGAGAATCATAAACATAACGGTTCTCAGGCTCCACTTTTTGATTGCGCCAAAAGCGGGTGGCTTCGGCATCATTATGGATACTGACGACATTCCCCACCGGATCATACTCATAGCGTAGATCCTGCAATACTCTGGCTCCTGATTGACTCTCTTCGGCACGGAAGGTGGTAATACCAATCAAACGTTGAGTTTCCGGTTCATAACTGTACTCGGTAATCACGCCGTTACCATGCTCTTCACGCAATTTATGACCTGCGGCTGACCAGCTCAGAGACTTAACAATCACCTGTTCATTCTGGCCTTTCACGGTCAACCAACTCCCTTTTAACTGACCGGCAATGTCATAAGCCAGACGCTGAATATTGCCTTTCGCATCGGTTTGGGTCAGTAAAGCCCCTATGGCATTGGTTGTACTTTGTGTCGTATAAACCTCACTTGCCAGCATCCCCTGCCAAACAGTTTCATCGTCACCGCTCCAGTTCACCTCCTGCCCTTCAACCAGCAACTGGTGAGATTGGGATAAAATAGCCCCAGCCAGTGACTGACTTATCAACCTAGTAACGCCCGCTGTGTCATAGTGGCGTATACACAAGCCAGAGAGGTTATACTCTTTCTCCTCTGTAGTATTCTCAGCCCAGATAAAGCGCTCTGTTACTTGAGAAGTTTCCTGATCAAAAACTTGTTCGCTCACAGATAACAAGCGACCGGGCAACGTGTTGCCTTCATAGCGACGAGTCTGACGAACACCCGCCGCATTCATCGTCATTACCGGACGACCTTCAATATCATTTAATGCAACAGTACGGCCAGCATCGACACTCTCTATCCGCAAAGCATTACCAACCAAATCATGCTGCCAGACAAAATTAGGCTTCACCGAGTTATCAGCCTGTTTTGCATCATACAAGCGTGGGTCAATGCTGTGATTCAGGTGTCCACGGACATCATACTGGTAACGGGTGACGCGGGTATCAGTATCCCCGCCGATTACAATACGGTGAAAACCGATATCACGAATGGACAGACCGCGATTATCTAACACGCTGACCGCTGGGGTTTGAGTATAAAGAGTGGTATCAGACGTACTCATATCATATTCCTTCTATTTTGTTTTACAGCTTCCCTTCCAATGAAATGGAGAAAGATCGCAAGATTGATTTTAGGTATGACAGATCCTCTCCCACTCTGGCTACCAGAGTGGGAAGTCTTAGTTAAAAGTTAATTTAAAAGAGTGTTTTCTTGACTTGGCTCGCGAAGCTGGCACCGCCATCGCAAGCGGTATAATGTACCTGCACCAGTACATCATCCATATTCGCCAACAGTGACGCCTGCATCTCATCCGCCTTCAATGTGTTGCCATCAATATGTTCATCCACTGAACGTGGAAAGGTAAGCGTCCATTTGGAGACTGCACCCGTGCCCTCAAACGATAGATAGCGCTCATCTTCCAGACGCAGCTCAAAGTTACCGGCATCATTAATGCCAGAAGAGAGCGCCACTTGCTGGCTGGCACGCAGGTTAGTGACAATATGCGTCGCATCACCCTCTTTACCTGTCGGATCATTGAGACGTTTAACACCATTGATATCTGCTGCTAACAATGTACTGCTGCTGGTCTGGGTAAGTGTTGCCTTCACATTTTGATACGGTCCGATCAACGTCGGCAGTGTTACTGACACAGTTTTAATCTGGCGCAAATAGTGCCCCGGATAGTCGTTGTCAAACAGCTTTTCGCTTAATGGAAAGTCGATTTTGCCTTCGGTTTTTAACTTATTGAAACCACCATCGCCCAATAAGCTTTTGAGCGACACAGTACGGATCACATTAAGACGGCGTTCATGACGAGCCAAATAGGCCGCTTCCATCTGATGCAAGTTAAGTTGCAGTGTCTCCCCCACTTGCAGACCACGATAATGGTCATTCCAGGTACCGGTCTGGATAAAAGTGGCGGCGTAATCACCCAATTCATACTGCCAACAAGCCTGGGCGGACAAACACAGAGAAACCACAGCGTCGTACGCTTGATAGTACAACGCGGCTAATTGACCGCTCAGCCACTGGTACAGAGTCGCCTGGGTGAAACGAGTGGTCAGGTAAGTCAGCATGGTTCGAATTTGTACCTGCTGTGCCTTCGCCTGTTGCAGGGAAGTCTGCGCTGCTTTTTCACGCACTGCCAACGCATCCAACTGTTTCTGTAATGCGTCGACCTCAGACTGTGCCTGTTGGTATTGAATTTGCCACTCTTCACGGCGGCGACGGTAGTTCTCCGTGGTTGCCAGACGCTCGGCCACCACGCTGGTAGCTTGACCGGCAGCCATCAATCCGATGGCAATCGCTTCCGTTACCCCTTCATAGCGCGAGCCACCATCAGCCAAACCAAAGATATTCGGGATCACTTTCAACGCGCCACTGGCAGTTTGTACGCCGGTGGAAGAAGAAATCAGGGATTGTGCTGACGTTTGGGTATCCATCACCAGTTGTTCCGCGCTGGAGATGTTGTTCTGATACAAGGTGTAATAATGGTCATGACGCTGTTGCGCCGTCGCCTGACTGGCTTGCAGCGCCAGACGATCCGCCGCCAATCCATCCAACGCCTGTTGTTGTAACGTGATGGCATAGCTGGACATATCCAACAGTTGCTGTTGCGCCAACTCTTCTTGACCGGCCCGTTCGCTACGTTCCAACAAGCTAAGCAGGTTCTGACCAAAACCGGTCAGCGTCCCCACGGCGCTGTAAGCTCGCGGCAACATAGCGCTGAAACGGTATGGTGGTACCGTCAACATGGCACCACTGACGCCATTCGTTAAGGTGCCGGATTGAGCACGCTGAGCCAACAGCGCTACCGGATCAGCAGGCACAGCATACAGCGGCAGAGAAAGCGGCTTGCCATCAACGGTCAGGTTATGACGCAGATTGTATAACCGTGCATCCAACGTATCCCAATGGGACAACATCAGAACATTGAGCGGTTCATTAAAATAGCCATTATCTGCCAGTTTCAAGTGGCTAATGTTATTGCCCGGTAATGCGGGTAAAACGGTATTACTGTTAGCCAACTGGTGCTCAAAATCACGTAAAACCGTTTTTTGCCCGGCAGCCAAAGTATCGAGGGTTTGCGGCGTCCAAGTGCTACTCAGCGATACATCCGGCCGAGGCCCTAGCAATTCAGCGGCCAGATTGTAATAGACACGAGCCTGAGTCAAACCATCACGAGTCAACTGGCGATACCACATATCTCCCTGAGCAATCAGGTTGCTGACATAGGCGATAAACACTGCTTTCTGGTATATCACCGGATGGGCATAAGCCTGAGTATCCGGATCGATAGGATCGCCTAAATGACGTGATAGATCGCTGTGTCCTTCAACTAACGGACGTACATTCCAGTAAGCCGGCGCATTATGTGGCTTGTTTTTCATCGCTGGATCAAAGATGTAATGCAAACTCTTTTGTGCTGGCGAAAATTGCTGTTCGTTGGCAAAGCGTGTAGCAACCAGAAACGGCAAGTGAAAGAACAATTCCCAGAAATAGAGACCGTTTGAACCGTTAAAGTCCATTGGTTCACTCTTGCCATCAGTAACCAGATCGGCCTCCAGCGAAGGATCCGCCTGCAAGGTGTAATCCAGCAAACTATCCAACCCCAAATTGGCTTTCTCAATCAAGGTACGTACAAAGGTAGTGTTAAGACGGGTTTTCGCGGGTAATGATGAGGTCCAGAAGTCTAAATATTGCACCAAACCACGCTTGCTATCGTAACGGGAAATCAATCGCGGAATGGCATCCGGAGCTTTACTGTCTTGCAACGCAACATACACATTAAACCACTTACTAACCCAGGAATAGGCCCCTTTTCTCCCTGATGGGCGGTCATAATGATCCCACACGACATTCAAACAAACCTGTAGGTAGTTTTTATCCGGATCAGTGGAGAAATCCGCTTCGGACAAAGTATAAGTTGTAGAATAGGCTGCACCGCTGGCAAGTTGGAAATTTTGGCTACCATAATGTCTGAACAGGTTGCGGTTATCCGCAGTGTCAACATTGATTTCTTGATAGAATTTTCGGTTATCGGCGATTTTCTTGAAGTTTTTGATATAAGTGAGATGACCAGCGCCTGCAAAAAAGGCAATCAAGGTATCAATGCTAATAGCGTAATTTATTGCACCGGCCCAATCCCCCAAACGTGTACCATCCGGAATATACAGGTTATAACTGCTAGGATCATCCCCTACCCAAGCGATACCGCCATTTTTCACAGTAACGGAATGGTGTCCATAAAGCAGGAATATGGAATTCCATGCATCATTAACGGGCTGGTTTATATCCCATGTTCCATTAGGAGTAGACCCTCCACCATAACCCTGGGGATAATAGGTAATTACTGCATTATGGAAGCTGTAATAGTCTTCATCATCGTAATCCAGGTAAAAACCCTCGTTTCCTGTCCATGAAAAGCCATAACCAGACGTAGAATTGCTTTCTCTGTCATCATAACCAAACGTATGACGGTTAATAAAATCCCCATTAGTCGTGGTTTGGATATGGAGTGTCAGACCATCTTGATCGATATACACATAGGCACCGGCGGTACCCGGTTTCAGATCATCAATTTTACTTACCCAACCCGTATTTTCAGGATCTTCTGTTGGCTTGCCCGGAACAACCTTAGTGATCACATACTTTTTATCGTATACCGCGAATTGCAAGCAGTTTTGATCATTTGTTTCATCACGATAGGTACTAAACAAAAAATCCTTACTCAATGGCCTGAGAATATGGCGATTAAAGGCTGAATCACAATACAAGTAGCCATACACAGTAGGGCGATTCTGAGATGGGCTTCCCGTAAAATTGCGCACAAACACCCCCAACATCAGACGGCCATACGGGTTACTGTCAGTTTCCTCCGTCGGATCAATACTAAAGTCGGTGGTAGCCAACAAATTCACATCTCGTAGCACAATGTCATTTTCATCAATCGACAAACTAGTGCGTGATATATCCTGATCACCA
The DNA here is from genome assembly GCF_963878365.1 of Photorhabdus sp. HUG-39. Classification (NCBI taxonomy): domain Bacteria; kingdom Pseudomonadati; phylum Pseudomonadota; class Gammaproteobacteria; order Enterobacterales; family Morganellaceae; genus Photorhabdus; species Photorhabdus sp. HUG-39. The sequence goes on from NZ_CAWNWY010000029.1 coordinate 24,659, forward strand.
TCTCCATTTTGTCGCGTCATCAACGTGGTAGTATTCGGCGCCGTCCAAGTATCATCATAGCGTTTATAACCAAACTTTATGCTATAGGCATGGGTCTTACCGATATCTTTGCCGTCGTCTCCCTTTTGCACTGCCGGGTCACGCTCAACCCAAGCCACATACAGCCGGTCGTTATAAAATACCGGGCGAACTGTATGCTCCAGCACCGTATCACCAGACAACGGCAAGGTAATTTCCTGCCAATCATTCCAACAATTCGGTGTTACCGGATTTCCCGCCGGGTCCTGACGGTTTTTACTCAAATCCATCTGACGCCAGTAGTAGCGATACGGTTTAGTGGTAGTGCGACCAATAAAGTAATAGATGGCTTGGTCAAATTTATCCTGATTAATATAACCACTGAGCACATACAGATTACTCACTGCCTCAAACTCATTGAGGTACGCCAAAACAGCATCCTGCACCCGGTCCGGATCGAGTCGGTTCTGGTTTAACGTGGTCTCCAGCTCCGAGAAATAATGGCTTTTTTCCTGCCGGGTGATGGGGGAAATGTAGTTCTCAGCGTAATTTCGAACCTCAGCCCCCGCAGCCCAAATAGCATATTGGTTATCATTATCACGCCATTCGTTAGCGGTAGAGGGTTCCATTGCTTGGCGCCCCGGTTCAGAGCCGTTGACCAAACGAGTCATATATTGCTGTATGCTGGCAATCGCTTGAGCAACTCGGCTGGTCTCAACCTCATCAGCCACTTCCGGGTCAATCAGCAAATATTCGTACAAGTCTTCCACCGTCACCGGCTGACCACTGACGCCTTTCAGCGTCGGTGCCACAAAATTCATATAGCCAGTCACCAACGCATCACGCTGGGATTCATTCAGTTGTTTTTCCATTGTCGATAACATAATTATCTGCCTTACTTAAATGGCGGTTTAGAAACAGCCTCATTGGGCCGTACGGAAAAATCAAATCCACTCAGATAGTGAACGCACTCAGTTACTACCCTTGACATGGGATACGCCAGCCACCAGTGCCTGACCGGTGCTTTGCCAAAGGGTATAATCACTATCACGGCTCAGGACATAACCTTGCTGTTGCTGTGTAACGCCAAGACCCGTCTGGTTCTGTGCCTGTTGCAGATGCAGAAGCGTATCCAGTTGCGGAGTGGTTTTGGCAATCCCACCTAATACCGCCCAAGCGGCTTGCAGTTCGTTAGCCTCCCAACCCAACAGAGTTGCCAACGTCTGCGCAGCATCCGCCTGACTCAACGACGTAGCAGCATTAGCCGCGCACAGGTAGGCCAGTACATCATCTTCCGACCCGCCACCGGCTTTACCCACCTGGAGCAACAGATCACTGTAACGGCTTAAGGTATAGAGCATCCACAAATTGATATCGGTCACTGTTTCTACGGAAGCGCCAAAATAGACTGGATAGTCCAGCAAGGTTTGCACCATTGCAGGACTCAACGTGAATTGTTGGGTTAACAAGGAACGGCGTACCACTTCACGTAATTGACGCAAATAGTCAGCGGGAATATCAGCCGCAGTTTTAACGGTTTTCTTCAATGCCCAAGTCGCACTCAGCCACTGATAGGTTGTTTGCCCACTCCAACGCAACAACAACGCAGGCAGTGACTGACTCACATTCAGAATTTGCGCCAACAGACTGACAGCGACACCTTGCTGAGTTTGCTGCGCTTGATTCAGCGTATTCGTCAGAGTAGTCATTGCCAGCTTCTTATCTGCATCAGACAGACTTTGTGTATTAACCACCGTGGCTATAACACTTTCTATGCCAGCATCAGTCACCAGACCAACCTTATCGATAAGCGGGCTATTACCTGCCGAGAGCAGAGCAAACCAGTCAATAACGTGGCCGCTGGTATCAACTAATGGCGCACCACTACGGGATAACAATGTTGCATCCACCAATGTACTGCCCAAGTTCTGCCACACTTGACGGATAAAGTTCAATTGATCGTCAGTGCCCTGCCCGGTAAAGGTAGAACCGCTACTCAACAGTAAAAGTAAGGTTTCAACGGGTAAATCGTGCTGTTGTTGCCATTGAGCGATCGCACTTAGCGCTTGCAGCAAACTCAGGATATCCACCACCAGCGGGGAATCTTTTTGCGGTACCGTGATTGTCGGTTTTCCTGCCAGTTGCTGCCAGACGATGCCTGTACCTGCATCTAATTGATCCGCCAAGGCACAAAAAGCCTCAGGATCTATCCCCAATGTACGCGCCAGATTAGCCAGACGGTAGAAAGCTGACACCACAAACAGATTACAGTTGAGTGTACTTTGCGTGATATTCCCCTGTTGACGGGCAATATTATCCGCCAATAACAGGAACTGACGATGATTGAGGCCCAGTGCAGTGCTGATATGCTTAACACGCGCCCCATCTCCCCCGGTGGTCAATGTATAGACAAAATCCTGATTATCTATCACAAAAGGTGTATCAAAGGTGCCAGCGGAGTTAAACACCTGATCTAAGAACGGTATTGCTGGTGTAATGGCAAACGGGGTCACCACGCGCAGCCAGCCAGTAAATTGTTTGGCGGTCACACCGTACTTCGCCTGATAATGTTTGAACACCCCCAACATACGCAGCGTATTGTTACTCATCAACAGCGCAGTATTTCCTGCTTCCGCATCCATAGCAGAAGTCACCAACAGGTCAATATCCTCATAGGACAGATTCAGCCATTTTTGCAGGCGCACGATGCGGTTAATACGGTCCAATTTGTCATCTGTCAGATTGTTAACCGTCAGAGCAAAATGAGCCTCCGCACCACTGCGGCTCAAGGTAATCGCCTCCGGCTTACCGGCATGAATAAAGCGGGCACCGTAAGCAAATGGCGTCGCTGTCGTGTCACTAGAACTCACATTATCAGACTTAACCACCGTAGAACCCCCGACAGTTGAACACAACATCAGTTCTACCTGGGGTACAGTCAAACTTGTTCGGCCGGTCAGTATAGTCATATCGCTGAAACTGTTCGCCGTAAGCGAACTATCACCATAATTTAGCTGATAGAAATCCTGACCGACGGTTTCCACCATGATTTTCTGCTGCTCTGGCGAAAGCTGACTCGCCATAATTTGTAGTCGAGTTAAAGCACCGGCAGTCGCATCGCTGAGCTTTCCTTTTGCTGTTGCCCAGAAGTTTTGCGGCAGATCCAGCGTCTGTGGCAGAGTGATATCTTGCAACGTAGTACCCAATACCGACTGAGCTGTCTGAATCTGCTGGTGACCATAATGATATGGCAAATTATTCGGGTAACGGGTGGTGGAGAGTTTGGCGTTTACCGCTTCCAGATCAGCCAAGCTCAGTTTCTTCTGAATGGCTTTGGACAGAATTTCATTAACCAATTGTAATTGCGGTACAACCTCATTGATCGCTTTATCATTAATTAACAAAGCCCCGATATCGGGTCGGCGCTCCACCAGCGTATTCATAATGGCACTAGCACCACTCTTTTCCTGTTCAAGGGCCAATTGATAAATATGAGTCAGATAAGCTACCGGGGCATCATTCGCTTCTGGTGACCCACTCGGAGCTTTATCTTTCCAACCCGTGTTTGCATCAAGGAACTGATTAGCGTAATCCGGACCTGATACGGAGAACGGACTTCTCAGGCTAAACTGAACCGCTTCACTAAGAGAATTACGGCGAAAATGGTGTAACACCTGATGAGCATAGCCCACTGCCAGGTCATACATTTTTTCAGCACTGCGCCCGAGATCAGCACGATGCTCACGAATAAAACGCTCACGCGGCATACGTACCACATCAAACACTGAGGTATAACCAAGATTGGTCAATTTACCGGGCAGGTTGTAGATCTCTTCGGTACGGGAAATCAGGGGACTGGCGAGTTGATTCATACGGACTCCTGAATTGAGGTTTATCATGAGGAACAGGTTTTTCGCGCAAAAAACAATCATCATCTTATGTGTTAAGAAAATCAGGTCGCCCTGCCTTCTAAAGACGCCATACACGATGATGATGTGTGAGGAAAAATATAATAAATCACAAAACTTGCTTACATTAAAAAACAAAATACAGACAATAAAATAACTTTACCTTTATATAATTATTTAGAATAAACATTTACGTATATTTATAATTAATTTACAAAAAAATTAATATAATTAATATTCTTGGTGTATTTTCATTATTTTTTAAACAATATATACCCTATGGATTTCAAGATGCATCGCGACGGCAAGGGAGTGAATCCCCGGGAACATATTCCGATAATCATCCCCCTTTTCCCAGGGCTTAAATCCTGCCACATTAACCGTTTTATCCTTTTTTTATTGGGTTATTTTTATCGTTTTCTTCATAAAATAACCGGCGAGAAAGCGATTTAATACCTATCTGCTCGGATAGTATTATTTTACGCGCGGATTTCTTTTCAATTCGCTATTAATGGTTAATGATTTTCGATTAAATGCAATTAATTCTTCCATTTGAAAAGTTGCATTTATTGAGTTAAATCCATCCTTGATATAAAAGCTTTAATAGGGTTAATGTAATTTATTTTAAATTCATCCCCTCACGATAAAACGCCAGCCCCCCTCTTTTACCATTTCCAAGAAAATAACCTCATCACCCGAAAAACCACTTGGTTTAATTTTATAATGGTTCAACCCTTTATTAAAAATTTCCTGATAGGTTTTCCCTAAGCTATTAATTAACGCTTCAACGTTAATAGTCATTATTTATATAACCTCTATTCTTGACTCAGCCAATTCATCTACAACTTTATTTTTCAAACTATCCGCAAATGAATTGGATTTTAAAAATAACCTCCCATCTATTGTTGATTACCAACGAACTTCTGATGTAGGCAAGAATGCAATTGACTTCACTTGTTCCAATAGATCGTAATCAACCTGCATACTGGTTGGTATGCGAAAATCCAACACAGTGTATAAATCAGCCCATCCAAATTGACGCTTCATTATTACCTCTGGAGGCTGCGATTTTTCAGGCTCCCCAAACTGCTCATGAATCCACTGTCGTGACATTTGAGAAACCAAAGGAGATGGTAGCTCATTCGGAAATTGATATAAGGGTCTCTTTTCATCAAATAGAGTCAATGTAATTTCTTTTAAATGCTTTCCCTCCCGATAAAACGCCAGAAAAACTCCCTCTCTGACCATATCCAGACATACCACTTCACCACCAGAAAAACCTGATGGCTTAGTTTTGTAAGGAATTAATCCCTCATCAAAAATTTCCTGATAAGACTTTCCTAGACTATTTATTAGTGCATCTACGTTGACTTTCATTATTCATACTCATGATCTATTATCTGGGATAAATTGTTTTTCAACCAACATATCGGTTGTCTGTCCTAAACTATTTATGATTGCAAGAACATCAATCATTATTTACCGACTGTTCAAATAACAGTGCATCCACACGAAGATCAGTTTGATAAAGGAAGCGAATTTCTGTATTTGGGTACTGATCATTTAGTTTACGAGTATAGGCATCAAATCCGCCTATTAAGCCAATTACCGGAATTCTCTCCGGTCCACCACTGTAATCGGGTTCTCCCATAAACTCTCTGACGATAGATTTATTCATTTTGTGAAGAAATGGAGCAGGCATATCACCACTATATGTACCAGTATCATCAACAGTGTTGATTAATGTGAATTGAACAGAAATCAACACTTTTGATATAGCATCGAAAACTAAAGTAAGACCCGCCTCTGGTTCAACACTAAATCTAGAATAACCTTCGAAAGCAAACTCAAACTTTTCCTCTGGAATAAGTTTATTTTCAACTAACATATCTGCGGTCTTCCCCAAACTATTAATAATTTCAATAACATCTATCATTATTTACATGACCTCTATTCTTGGTTAAGCCAATTCATCTGAGATTTAACTTCCCAAACTGCTCGCAAATGAATTGGCTGTTAAAAAGAACCTTCCCTTTCTGCTAACTACCAACGCACTTCACTTGTAGGTAGAAATGTAACTCGACTGACTCGATCTAGAACATCGTGCAATACTTGCATACTAATTTCCGACTTACCCTGATAGGAATAAAGATATGTCCAACCAAATCTATATGTCAATGCTTCAAATAGAGGTGCTGATTTAATTGGTTTACCTAAATTCTTATCTACCCATTGGTGGTTCATTTCCTTAATTAAGGGATATGGCATGTTGTTCGGAAAAACAAAACTGGGACGCTCAGGTATAAGTAAAGTTAAAGTCATCTCTATGAATGTCTTAGTTTCTCGATCAAATGATAAGAAAGTCCCTTCTTTAGCCATATCAAGAGATATATCAGAGTCTCCGGGATAACCAGATGGCTTGGTTTTATAAGGAATTAGCCCTTCATCAAAAATTTCCTGATAGGTTTTCCCCAAACTATTGATTATGGCTTCAACGTTGATCACCATTATTCATATAACCTCTATTCTCGATTCAGCCAATTCATCTAAGATTTAACTTTCCAAACTGTTCGATAATGAATTGGCTTTTAAAAATAACCGCCCACCTATTGTTGATTACCAACGCACTTCTGAGGTAGGTAAAAACATTACAGAATCAACACGCTCAAACAGGTCATAATCAACCTGCATACTGGTTGGTATCCGAAAATCCAGTAGCGTATACAGTTCCGTCCAACCAACATCCTTCTTTAGAAATTTTCGCGGCGGAAGAGCCTTTTCTGGCTCACCAAACTGCTCGTGAACCCATTTCCTGATCATCAAAGGCTCCAAAGGAGAAGGTAATTCATTAGGGAATTGGTATGAAGGTCTCTTCTGATCAAGCAGAAAAAGCTCTACAGCAAATAAAATCTTACCATCTCTTTTAAACGCTAAATGAATACCCTCTTTAGCCATACTTAAAGTAATATCTGGAGCTCCAGGGTATCCTGTTGGTTTGGTTTTATAAGGAATTAATCCTTCATCAAAAATTTCCTGATAAGACTTTCCCAAACTGTTTATTAATGCCTCTACGTTGATTGTCATTTGTATACCCCTTGTTCTTCATTAAGTTTATGAATTTTGGCCCGAGCATCTTTAAGTTGCATTTCTGTTGCACCATAATCCTTTAATGCTGGAGTTATTGTATCAAAGTCTCTATCAACAGCTGCTCGTAAATCCCTTGAGTCCTGCTCTATTTGATATGGAGTATTTCTCCCTCCATAAGTAGCACTGATTTTTTGATGTACCTCTGCCGGAATAATAATGGCAGCAGCATCCTTATTTGCTTCATTTAATTTAGTAGGTGATGCATTTGGATATAGCTTCATTAAATTAGCCCGAATCGCAGCAGCCGAAGGCATATGATCCGCATGTGTTCCATTCCTTAGCCGCCCCGCAAAGTTCCTATACAAATCCACTTCAAACAATTTCACCGGCGGTTTACTCAGATACACATACACCGGCGGCATATTCGGAATGGGGAATACCAGAATATAATCGCGGAAATCCTTCTCTTCCGGCATCGGCAACGATTCAATATCGCTGCCCACTTTATCCGGGATCGGCAACACGGTTATTTGCGACGGAATAAACGGCTGTTCTTCATTCCCGGTATGGGCTGGAGCCTTGAATTCCTGTTCATTCGGCGTCCATAAAATCGTCGGCCGGGTTTCTCCCGGTTCCCAAAACTCGTAATTACCGGTGGTCCGATTCAGCGTCATCATGCGAACCGGCACTTTATCCAAACCGCCTTCCGGGCTGACGTGATATCCCTGAACCGTCATCCTGCCGCTTTTTTCATCTCTGATCCAGCGAAAACGTACACGAGTTGGTGCTTTTCCATACTGTTCCGCTATCTGTCTCAGGCGATACGGATCTAAGTAATCCTCTTCCCCCTGATTCAACGACGGTGAATAAAACAGCCCCATTAACCCAACCGTTACCGGATTCGGTGCCGCCAGCCAACGTCCAGCACTGATAGCGCCACCACCAATGTAACGCATTACCAGCGTTTCCCCTTCCGCTACCGCGCTGCGGGTAGTGGCGGCCACAGCGGTAGCAGCCGCTTCGGCATTATCTTTTCCACTACGAAACCACCGCTTATACCACGGTAATTTTTTATCCCGCGGCTTATCCGGTTCCGGCGGGTGTTTCTTGTCCTGCGGAGGTGGTTCAGGCTTTTGCGCCGTGACCGGAGCAGGAGATGACGGCACCTGATATATCGCCATTCTGCCAAAGTTATTTGCCGATTCAGGCTCAGTTCCAGCGTCAGTACACCCTTTACCCCGCTGGCAGGACTTCGTAAACACCGGTATCGGCGGCGGAGGTACCTGCGTTGCAGGCGGGCTTCCCACATCCTTTACCGGAGAAGAGAAATGCTGTTGCGCCATATTCGTGGGAGCGACAACCCGGTCAGCAGTCTTATCCTGCATCTCATAGCTGTCCATCTCCGAATTGATAAACCGAGCGCGACAGGGGCAAGTACTGACACTATCCAGCGTGCCAGCCAGCTTGCGCCCCATGTCAAACACATCGGATACACCACCAACAATCACGTAAGTACCGGGATGTTTGCCACAGGTAACCTTATCCCCTTCACGAGCGGTTGCTCGCCCATTAAATGTCATTGTGTGGTCACCGGTAATAATCTGACCGCCACAGGTTGTTTTATCACCAACGAGCAGGAAATACCCTATTGCCATTTATTCACTTCTCCAATGATTTACAACATGAAGAGTGAATCTAACTGAAATCATCATCATGCTTTTGCCACTTATGGATTAATAAATAATCAATAGTGCAATGAATTTCACTTAAAAACATATAGGAATATTCTGAAATTTAGAGAAATAATGTCGATTGATACTTGTAATTCATCATATTTTGCAACATTTTTGGTACAATTAATTATCAAAAGTGAGAATTTAAGCAGCAGTGACGAATTGGCAGAAGTACACCGCAGATTTTTTCAAATTATGGTCAGACTGTTAACCACTATCCGTTCAAAGTGCTGACCAAAAGACCAACACTTTGTCAATCATCTGCAAAACTATTCAAGCTTTGATGGGCTTTACCAGATTACCTCTGATAATCACAGAAAGGCTATGCAGTTGCACAAGCAAACATACTTTGTTGATGCAAACTGCGAGCAAACTGACAATTTAAGGCTAACTCTTTCCTACTATGCCCCCGAACCAGTAAAGCTTCCCAATGGTGATGATAACCGGGCACAAACCCTGTACAGGCAAATCCTGCCTGCTGCAAAATTTCTATTGCCTGAAGAGTCCCTTCCCCTACCGGCAATTTCACATATATCAGTTTATGTGCCGGTAACTCTGCCACCTCTTTTACCCGCTCGGTTGTCTGCTTTTCTATCCACACTTCCAACCGACGTCCATGATTGGTTATACGGAAATCTGCATCAGCCAACGCCTCCGGTTGCAGAGGCTCTTGACCAAACACTTGAGTCACCGATGTCAACCACCTTTGCCAACCGGAAGGCCAATGTAACTCTGGAAATGGCCAGCTTTGTAAAGGTAAACAACCCAGTACTATGCTTTCCGGTCGCGCCTGATCAAATGGTGATGTTACATAGTCCGGCAACAATCCCGTGGTGTGAAACCCCAGATTTTGGGCCAGACGCTGACTGTAGTTATGTGACGACACTTGCTTAATCGTGAGTATGCTTAACCCTATTTCTTTGGCCTGATCACACAAATATCGCCCAAGAGCGGTAGCAATACCCTGCCCACGCGTCTGTGGATGTACTGCGATCAACGCCAGTTCAGCGCTTAATGAGCAGCGTTCATCCCGCCACAGTGCGGCATGCCCCAACACGTGTCCATCCTGTACCGCAACAGCGGAATACCACTGTTTTGCCGCGTTATAACGGCCAAGCATGGTAGGTAAATAGACTTCCGGGTAGACATAATCTTCGCCGTAAACAACCCGAAATAACGCACTAACACCGGTAGAATCCTCTTCCCGGAATAATCGAATTAATGGCATTTCTGGATTCATGCTCACGCTGCCTTCTCTTCAACACCATAACCACGATGATCAACTACCCGCATCAATTTACCGGAGCGTGGATGAGTGACCATATTTTCCAAAGCGCAGTAAGTGACCTCCATATGCAGTAATCCCTGATCACATAACTCTGCTATAGCGGGTTGTGCCACCAGCAACGCCTGATGCACTGATGTTGTCGATGGTGCCAGTGATGAATCGCCGGCTAACAAGAGTTCTATCTTATCTATGCCACCCTGACGGCTCAGCAATAACTGCCAAGCCAGTATGCCCTCTTGCTGTTGCAGTAAACGCGCAATATGGTCAGGAAAAATGGACAGTGAGCAAACTCGCACTCGGTGAGCGCTGCCCGCTCGCCCCTGCAAAGCGAATTTGCGGCGCGGCAGTCCTGACTCTTCACACCAACAGGCCATGTCACCCGTCGGGTAGCGGATAACCGGCATCAAGCGTCGTTGCAGGTTGGTCACAACCAATAGGCCATTTTGGCCGGGCGCCGTAATCGGCTGACCATTAACTTCGTCAATAATTTCAACAATAGTTTCCGTATCAAAAACCCGATGTTCGCCGTAATAGCAATCGGGAGACGCCGCCCCAATGAGACCCGCATCAACGCTGGCACAACCAACTGAACCAATACGCGCATTCGGAAATACGTGACTCAATAGTGTCAGTTGCTCTGGAAACAAACTTTCACCGCCATACAACAGGCGATCAATGCCGGGCATAGACTGACCGCACTGCTGCAAGGTACTGGCAAAACGTAATAGTTGCACCGTCACCCCAGCCAAAACATTAATCCCCAAGCTGACAATCGCATCGGCCAGTGCTCGATCATCAACTGACCAGGTAAACGGATACTCCACCACCGGCACCGGTGAATAGGACAAGGCACCGTGAATAAACAATAAACTGGTATACAAATCACCAGCCACAAACAGATTAGCAACGCGGTCACCTGGCTGTAATTGCTGTGCAAGCCCTTGACCAAATGCGCACACAAAAGCACGCCATTCGCTATGACTGAACACCGACAATCGACCATCACTGGTAGAGCCACCGGTTTTAAAAACATGACCACCGTTAACAGGGCCAGTTAATACCGACCAGTTTTCCAGCGATTGTGATTGCTGCCAATAGTCAGCAGGATTGATCAATGGCAGATCAGTTAGCGCCCAACCAGATCGCGGCAGATCACGATAAAGATCTTTAAAAAAAGGCGCATGATTGCGGGCGTATTCAACCAGATCGTGTAATGATAGTGTCATGATTTACCCAAAAAGTAGTATTATTGGTCTCAGAATCGGCTATCTAGCACCAGCGGCGTTTTGCCACTTTGCGGGTGACGATGGAACTGTCCAGCCGGTGTAGGGATAACGTCCAATTGAAGCAATCCACCACTGACGACCTGATTCAGCATCCCATGTTGCAACAGATGCATACGTACCTGCTTAGCATCCCCGTCGGCTAATATATAGATATAATCACAACCACTGGAATTTTTCCCTACCAGCCACTGCACCGGAAATGGTAGCCCAGCGGATAATTCTGTTGGGTTCAAAAAAATAGAACCTACCCGTAATAACGCACCATGACGGCCTTCCAGTTTAAACCGCGGCGTTGGTAATCCGCAGGCGCAGAGGCCAGGGAGCCAATAACCTAAGTCACCTATATCATAACGCTGGACCACCTGCCCTTCCCGTGCCAGAGGGGTAAACACCAGTCGACCGCTTTCCCCTGTCGGAACAGGCTGATCACTATCAAGAGCCAAGATTTCCAGCCATTGAATATCAGATAACAGATGGAACTCCCCTTCTTGGCAACAAGCACAAGCATGGCCTAACGGACCGGCATCCACGGAACCGTAAATCGCCGATTGAATTATCTGTACACCAAAACTGGACAGAAACCGACGTCGCTCTTCACCAATATGCTCACCACCGGTAAAAATTTTGCGTATCCCACCATAGGCGCGTAACGCAGCCTCTTCACATTCAAACAATCGGTGTATAGTGCTTGACATTCCCGCCAGCGTATTGATTCCCTGAGTGACAATAAAGTGCCTGATTTGGCTAAAATCATCGTCTATTGGCCCCCCCATCGGGTAATGCGGCACGGATAATTTATCCAGCACAGTGAAGAAACTCATCAGACCGCCATACAAGTTACTGCCATAAAACAAATTCATTACCCGATCTTGGGATGGCTCCAGGCCAGCAGCAAATAAGCCATCTGCCGCAGCCTGCATTTGACTGTGATAATCTCGATGGCTGAAACCCGCCAACTTTGGCTCACCACTACTGCCACCGCTACGGAAAAACACCTGTGCTTTTGCCGTCATACCGCCGCTCTGAAACTTTGCTTTATCCATCACTGGAATCCCTGCCAGTTCCGGCGGATTGGCCGACCATTTATCCAACGTGACATGGCCTGGCAGTTGTTCAGCTTTCAAACTGACGGAGACACGTCGCGCCAGCCGAGTCAATGCATAAACACCATCATGTGGCTCACCCTCGTAGCCATCATGCATAGCTCCAGCCTGACATATCCGGCTAACACCAGCGGCCAACAACTGACGACTCAACATCGGCAGCGCTTTTTCTTTCGCTATCAGAGCACAACTTTGCAAATAGGGGCGCCACGGCAACAAAATCTCAACCAATTGTGCACGTGGTGCCGGACGGACTTGCAAAGTACGGTACAGAGGCGATGGAGCAAGCTCTTGACGCTGTATCCAGGCTACTCGCCAGCCATTGCCCTCTTCTACCGAACCGCGGAATTCAGCAAAAGTGTGATCCAACTTCAAAAATGCCATCTGACTGCTGATTTCCGCCGCTTCCTGTATGTCTGTCTGTAAAGCTGGCCATATTGACGCGCGTCGTGCCAGTGCGGCAGCCACAGCACCAACAACTTCCCGTAAAACGTTCTCGTCAGCGCTATCTACCAACAAACACTGTGGACTGGAACACGCTTGTTGGTCAAAACGGCAAACATCATCAGCCAATGCATCGTAATCAGCATCACTGGCAGCCATCGGCTCCAAATAAGCAAAACTGATACGATGTCCCCAATCTATCCAACGGCAACCGGGTCGTAGTTGGCTACGAATAGCGGTCAGGGCGCTATGACTGCCCCAGGCAGATACTGCATCAGCACACGCCAGTAATTCTGATAATTGATCAGATGGCAAAGGCAACACGGATATATAAGGTGCCAACGTGCCGCTCAGGTCATGACGTAGGAATTCAGCCAGTATCTGCGCATTAAGGCCGTGGTCACTGCTACTAGGACGTAACCAGTTGACATTACCCACTAGCAAGCTCTCTAACACGGCCATAAATGGCAGCAAAGGCGCATTGGCCGGCGTAATATGCACCACCAATCCCAACGGTTGCCAAGTTTCAAAACGGGGTTGTGTATAGTCAAAGCGACGCAGAGAAAAGGGCTGTTCTCCCAGTTCGTGCCGCAACTTTGCCTCTAAAGCATCGCGATGACAGAAGTGACGTAACGCGGTGATGGTGGCTCTATCCAGCGCAAGCTTAACAGCAACAGTATCGAGATCATCAACGAAGCGCTCAGCACACGCCAATACCTGTTGTACACTTGGGGGACAAGCCAGCGTCTCAGCCAAATTACCTTTAAGTTCCGCCAATACGCTAGCGGGCTCCAAGTCAGAGATAACCTTACCATTCACTAAATACATTTCAGGACTCCTTTATCAACTCAGAAGCGGCAATCGCACAACTGCGGCTTTTACTGGTACCGGCACGACCTAGTAACTCAAACCAATCGGTAGCTAACTCACAACCACATTCAGCGGCCGGATGCAGCACCGCCAAATCGCTCACCACAATACTGTGTGCCGGGCTGGAAGTGATATAAGGTGATACCAAATGCAGAAAACCTGGCTTACCATAGGGTTGAACCGCCATGTTAGTTGTATCGCGGATATAGGTTCGGGCATAGACCGGCACATGAAAATGGTGATTTCGGCACTCAACATAAGGCACTGGATGCTCCACCGAACCGTAACCATCCCGGCACCGCTCGTCAGGAATACCCAGTTGTTCCCCCAAACGCTGATACAGTAAGGATTTTGGAATAGCTTTATCAGCGTGCGTTTTCCAACCTCCACCTAAAAAGACCAGTGACTCAGGATGCAGCTGCACCGACGGCAACCCCATTTCCTGCATCCGCTCCAGTGTGAACCACAAGAATGCCGGAAAGCCCAAGATACGCACCGGCAGCCCTTGTGCCGCAAATTCTTGTAAGGATCGGATAACGCCAAAAGGATCAAACTCATTGCTTTTTCCGTTGTGGCGCAGTGCATAACAGGCTTGGTTTACCGGTGCATACTTGCACAGATACTGATCGGTATACGCGGTTCCCAACGTAACCGTACCGGCAGGCTCATAACTTAGCAGCAAGTAATTGCAGGGCTGCTGCGGCGTATTCCAACCGTAATACTCGAAAATCCGTTCAACCATATTTTGAGCTGCACGCATACTACGTGCATCGTAACGCATACGGCTCTTTTGGCCGGTTGTCCCGGAAGAAGTCAACTCCAATGCATTCCTACCAGCGGTACTGAGCAACAATTGGCGTTTGAAATAATTAGCGAAAATAGGCGGCAAACGCGACCAATCGTCCAGTTTCTCCAATCTTTCCACTTCCAGATCGTTAGCCTTCAACCACTGAGAATAACCGGGAGTATTTTCACAGTGGTACAGAGTCAATTCACGCATGGCAGCATCAAATAATTGGTCGCAAACGCTATCGACCCGATAAGGATGATCAAGCGCACAAAGGGCATCAACATAAGCAAGAGAGGTCAAAAGTCGTCTCCAGAAATTAAAGAAAAAAGGGTATTTACTGCCCCTAAAATAATAGGTACGTTGTTTCAACCTCCGGCAAATAAATTCCGCCGAAGAAAAAATAATGACATGTTGAATACAACTCCTTAACCAAATAAAAACAGGTCACCGTTCTGATAAAACTAACATTTAATTTTGTTAATTCCTTGTAAGAAAAATAATAAAAACATAACAACTATGATTTAATAAACACTAATGTAATAACAAATTTATATTTAATAACCTTATCGACGAATTTAGACATCATTATTTATACCCGTCATCTTTCAAGTTGCCTCTTTGTTGGCTGCACTCGCTCACCCCGGTCACATCGTTATCTATGCTCCCGAGGATTCTCTCCCTTGCCGTCGCGATGCATCTTGAAATCCATAGGGTATATACCCGTTATCTTTCAAGTTGCCTCTTTGTTGGCTGCACTCACTCACCCCGGTCACATCGTTATCTATGCTCCCGGGGATTCGCTCCCTTGCCGTCGCGATGCATCTTGAAATCCATTGGGTATAGCATGATAATCAACAACGTTACTTCTTTATTCTCGTCAATTTTTCCAACAGGTAAAGTCTCTAAACCTGAAATAAAACCATCAAATTCAAAGTAGTCATCTTATTATTTTCAACGAGAAAGCTATTTCGGGTAAAACATTATATGGTCTATTTCCATTCAATGATGAGCAATTTTCAGAATTATTCACAACAAAATAAGAAAAACAGATTAATGATCTACATTTATATTATCAATATTTATACCCGTCATCTTTCAAGTTGCCTCTTTGTTGGCGGCACTCGCTCACCCCGGTCACATAGTTACCTATGCTCCCGGGGATTCACTCCCTTGCCGTCGCGATGCATCTTGAAATCCATAGGGTATACAATACCTAAAAGTAAGCAATTTATGATATTTCCAATACCAATCAAATTTTTTATCAAAATAAAAACCACCAAAAAGTTAAAAATAAAAAACATATTTCTATACACATGATAGAAATTTGCTTTTATATAATTAATTTACCTACTTTATTAATCATTCATGTTAATATTCCTTTATCAACTATACCCGTCATCTTTCAAGTTGCCTCTTTGTTGGCTGCACTCACTCACCCCGGTCACATAGTTATCTATGCTCCCGGGGACTCGCTCCCTTGCCGTCGCGATGCATCTTGAAATCCATAGGGTATATTATAACTCTTGTGAAGAATAAAATATTTCAATAACAATAAAAATAAGAATTGCCAATAAGCAATATTATATATAATGATATTTCAATAAAAAACAAAAAGTTTTTATTTTGTAAATATCTAAAATATACAAAATATAACACTTAATTTTACCTTAAATTTCCATTTATAATACTAAAAATATAATATTTGTATTTATAATTCATAAAGCCAATATTTCATTTAACAATTTAACCAAGAATCACAATATAATATTATTTATTTTGTTAAAATAACAATAGCAAATTAACTAATATCTAACTCATAATGTATTTAAATATTAACCCATGTAATAATTACATTATTTTCCAAATTTATTGTTTTATCTCATATATAAATTAAATACAAATGAAATATAAATGCAATATAAACCTCATACAAATTGAAATCTGGCTTCTTAATTTTAATTAATTTTTTATTTAAGAAATTCAACAAACAGCCAGATAATAATCACTGAAAGTGTCTTACGATATCGTAATAGGCATTTATTCCAACGCAAGGGACGTACAAATGAAGTTTAAATCAGTGATACTGATTGGAATATCTGCTTAACACAATAATCTGATATATCCGATTTATCTGGCGTCATTAATTGACCCCAGACTAACTAATCCGAGTTTCGTATATGGACGAACATCAAAAATTATTTAGCCAATAAAATAACTCACATTTATAACCAATAACTATACTTCCAGTTAATATTCACCACACGTAACTATATGTTAAATAAGGATAGGTTATTTCTCCTTTTTGACAGAACAGAAAAAACAGCCATAAGCGATAACAAAAGATCCTAACGCTGTTTTCTACAATACTTGTACTCCTCTACTTATACTTGCTACTGTTATTCGGTTGTAGCAGCACCTTTGAGCAGCATACTTCTGAATGAGATTATTCCTACTTATCTCCTGAAATCTTGCATACCGCTGGTATCTCAATAGAAAGGTTATCCTCATTAATGTGGAGAAGCTGAACTTAGCATTCGTTCTCTGCTACGCAGACAAAAAATTATTCAACACTACAATGAGTTAACACCACAAAGAGGGAAATTATGAACAACTTTGACCCCAAAACTTATCAACATACCCCCACTATCACTGTTCACGATAACCGTGGGCTGGATGTCCGTGAAATCCGTTATCACCGAGCTACCGCAGAAAAAAATAGTGATATCCGTATCACCCGTCATCAGTATGATGTTCTCGGACACCTGCACCAAAGTATTGACCCACGCCTGTATGACGCCTGGCAGAAAGATAATTCGGTAAAACCCAATTTTCTCTGGCAGTATGATTTAACGGGCAACGTCCTACGTACAGAGAGTGTCGATGCGGGTAATACTGTCACTCTTCATGATATTGAAAACCGTCTTGTCCTGACTGTAACTGCAACGGGTGTCAAACAGACCCGACAATATGAAGACAACTCTCTGCCCGGTCGTCTGTTATCCGTAACAGAACAAGAGCCAGAGAAAAGGGCATCCCATATCACCGAACGTCTCATCTGGGCTGGAAACACACCGGCAGAAAAAGACCAAAATCTTGCTGGTCAGTGTGTACATCACTACGATACAGCAGGAGCGACTCAACTGAATCGAGTTTCCCTGACCGGAGAGGCTTTATCACAATCCCGTCAGCTACTGGTTGATGGTCAAGAAGCAAATTGGTTAGGGGATGATAAAAAGATCTGGGATAAGAAATTAAGTAGTGATGTATACACCACCGAAAACAAAACGGATGCCACCGGTGCTCTGTTGACACAAACCGATGCCAAAGGAAACATCCAGCATCTGGCCTATAATGTCGCTGGACAATTGAAAGGCAGTCGGCTGACGGTGAAAGGCCAGAGTGAGCAAGTGATCATCAAATCCCTAACCTATTCAGCCGCAGGACAAAAACTACGCGAAGAACACGGTAACGGTATCATCACCGAATATAGTTACGAGCCGGAAACCCAGCGACTGATGAGCATCACAACCCGTCGTTCAAGCGATAGCAAGGCTTTGCAAGACTTACGTTATGAATATGATCCGGTTGGCAACATAATCAGTCTCCGTAACGATGCAGAAGCGACCCGCTTCTGGCGCAATCAGAAAATGGTACCAGAGAATATCTATACCTACGATTCCCTGTATCAGCTTATTAGCGCAACAGGGCGCGAAATGGCGAATATCGGCCAGCAGAATCAGAATCTCCCCTCTACAGCACTGCCTTCCGATAACAACACTTATACCAATTACACCCGTACTTATGCCTATGACCGTGGTGGAAACCTGACCCAAATCCGGCATAGCTCACCCGCGAGCCAAAACAACTACACCACAGATATAACCGTCTCGAACCGCAGCAACCGTGCAGTACTGAATACCTTAACCACTGATCCAACCAAAGTGGATGCATTGTTTCAGGCAGGTGGTCATCAGGAGACATTACTACCGGGACAAAACCTAAACTGGAATGCACGAGGTGAACTACAACAGATGACACCGGTAAAACGGGATAACCACACCGACAGTGGCAGCGACATAGAGTGGTATCTCTATGGCAACGACGGGATGCGGCTGTTAAAAGTCAGTGAACAGCAAATGCAGAATATCCTCCGACAACAACGAGTTGTCTACCTGTCGGGACTGGAACTGCGTACAACCCAAAACGGTGCTACCACAACGGAAGAGTTGCAGATTATTACAGTGGGTGAAGCCGGTCGCGCGCAAGTGCGGGTTCTGCACTGGGAGAGCGGCAAACCAGAAAACATCAACAATAATCAGATACGTTACAGTTACGATAATCTGATTGGTTCCAGCCAACTTGAGCTAGATAACGACGGGCAAATCATCAGTCAAGAGGAGTACTACCCATTTGGCGGTACAGCGCTATGGGCCGCAAGAAACCAGACAGAAGCCAGTTACAAAACGATCCGGTATTCCGGTAAAGAACGGGATGCCACCGGGCTGTATTATTACGGCTATCGGTATTATCAGCCGTGGGTGGGAAGATGGCTAAGTGCGGACCCAGCAGGCACTATCGATGGATTAAATCTCTATTGTATGGTGATGAATAACCCAATTACTCTTGCGGACAATATGGGGCTATCAAGTTTAGACTGGCTTGATCTAGCCATTCCACAAAACAAACCTGATATTTCTCCACTTTTATATAAACAAAATCCAAGAGTTGAGCAGAGATATAAATATTTCACCAAAAGCACCGGTGAAATATTACAAGAAACAAAAAGAAATGAAGAAACGCTCAAACCTATGAAACCAAAAAATAGAGAGCAAAAATCCAGAGATATGAAGTATACAAATGCAAAATTAAAAGGATATGCCGCCCATGCCGGTATTATGGGTCATGGTACCAACAGAGAGCACGATACCTATAAAGATAAATTTTTAAATCTGAGTGGCAGCTTAGGTGCAAAAAATACCTTCCCCGGTGTGCAACTTATCAGCGAAAAAGCGAAGCCCGGTTTCGAACAATACCACCCCAATACACTTCAAACTTCCAAACGTTGGAGGCCAAATATGGATCTTGGCAGCTATCGTGTTGTTAATGAAAAAGAATTTATCGCGGGTATACAAAAAGCGTATAAAGAATCAGGCACTGCATTACACCCACTAGTTGAACAGCGGATCAAAGCACATATTAAGGAAAACAAAAACATTTTACCTAAAATGGCCGGTATTGCGGGCCTGCATGCTGAAGTACAAGCCTTAAATTATATGGTCACGGAACTTGCTAAAAAGGGAGAAAATATATCAAGTCATTTGAGTCAGAGCTACATATTCACACAACGACTCGTTGGTGCAACAAATCAAGACTTCCCTGCTTGTCATAATTGTTCTGGAATATTGTCTGGCATAGAAAATGTCATGACAGGAAGAGTAGAAAATTACAGAAGAATGACACGTAGATACTCTGTAGGGTAATAACTTCATCCTGGGAAAGAATATTAAAAATATTCTTTCCCATTACAGTCTCAGGAGTAGACATATTGATTATGCCATTCCTACCATGTTTGCCACGAATAAAAAACCAAGATAACAAACTGTTAAAAATATATAAAAAGAGAGATAGCCTATTTTATTTCTTCGATATTTTCAATGTACAATTAACCTTCACTTAATGTTCATGCAAAATATTCATGATGATATACTTTATATTCTGTATTTTTACGCTAATATAAAAATAAATTATATATAATTTCTGATTACTACTCATAAATGCAATTATTTCATAGGCAAAAAACCATCCAGAATAGTAATAAAACACTGTAACTAACAGATCAATAAAAATCATCCAAACAAAACAATATCAAATAAAAATATATTTATTATGGTTATATTCCTACGGTAATTATTAGTTAGTCTATTGAATTTATCACAATAAAAATAGAAATATACCCTATGGATTTCAAGATGTATCGCGACGGCAAGGGAACGAATCCCCGGGAGCATAGATAACGATGTGACCGGGGTGAGTGAGTGTAGCCAACAAAGAGGCAACTTGAAAGATGACGGGTATATCAGAGAAACTATTGTTATTTCTATAATAATCACCCATTTTATTCATTAACCAGGAGTTGAAGATGAGAGAAACTGAGGAAAAAGAAAAAGGTGAAATGCTTGGAATTAATAATCATTATTTTTTCGTTATTAATCTTACCAATGAAAACTTAATCGGTGATGTGATTTGGAGCAGTTCTGGAAATACGAGCACTCTCAATGTTGATGGGTTACATCCAGCAACCGCTTCACTTATCCAAGAATTCTATCCAGAAAGTTGGAAAAATGATTATTGGCAATGGACGGCAAAAGGGAGAAGATATCAATTAAATTGTTATGACGATGATATCTATGTCGCTGTTGTGATTAGCGATTTTGGCATTAGTGTATTACCCACTGGCACCAGCCCGGATGCATGGAAATGGTAGCTTTTCTTCCACTTCATTATTTATGTAAGAAAAATGCATCATGTGGAAAATATCGATAGCACTCTTACATAAAGACAAGCTCGTAAGTCGACAAAACAAAGATCGTGATGGCATCACGATCTTTGTTTAATCGAATTAAAATCTTACCCTGGGAAAATTCTTGAACTTTATTATCCTCAATCACAAGCTCGCCCTATATTGTTCGTTGCCCCAGATTACCAAATTAAGTGATTTATCCTACCATTCACAATCGGCACTCTAGGGCGGCTTTTTCCTAATAATCGTTCTTGTCCACTCGATCCCTTAAGAGGTCTCGTCCCCAATTTTTAGCAAACAAAACCGAATCTTAGCAAACCCAATAAAATCACTAAATTTTTCGAACCCTCAGCAGAAAGTCCAGATAATCATCAGAATTTACTCTATATTTGCAACTATATACTTAATAGAAAGAACAATTAAACATCTATAGGATAAATACCCATATAAATTACTCATTCGTAATCATTTATTTAGGATAAATTATTATCAGACAATCCTTCTTTCTCACTCCATTTTTTTAGTAATAATATTCTATCTTGTATATATCTTTCAGACAATACTTCTAGTTTCTCTATTTTTCCTACTTGTAACTTAAGAAAATTATGGCTGAATTCACACCAAGAAACTAAAAAGAATTCATTATTGAAAAAGACCGACAGTGGACAGGTCGTCTTCACAGTATGTGCATTATTTAAGTCAAGAAAAGTTATCACTATTTTTGATTTATGGTATATCGCTCTTCTGATATCAGATAACATTAAGTTATTATTTGTAACTTTGCTGTAACCTTCTGTTTTTACAAACATTGGCGAATAATATAGCTGATCACGCTGTTCTTCAGGCAATACTGCGGCAATCTTAGATATAAAGCTATGAGCAGACTTAGACAAAACAACATCATTCTGTTCAATAACCCATTTATTGCCCAAAACTAAGGCATCAATTTCATCCATCGTAAACATTAAAGGAGGTAACATGAAGCCGGGCCGTAATATATAGCCCAAACCGGGTTCACCCTCTATATTTGCTCCCTGACTATTTAATAAAGCAATATCTCGATAAAGCGTGCGCAAGCTTACATTTAAATCACTAGCGAGTAATTTACCACTGACAGGATACCTTCTTTGTCTCAAGTATTGCAATAATACTATAAGTCTTTCGGTTCTTGACATTTCCGTACTCCTCATTTTAATAAAAATCAAATAGGAAAGGCTTTACTGAATAAATAGTATTGAGTTACTAGCCAGTTACCCAATATATACCCGTTATCTTTCAAGTTGCCTCTTTGTTGGCTGCACTCGCTCACCCCGGTCGCATCGTTATCTATGCTCCCGGGGATTCGCTCCCTTGCCGTCGCGATCCATCTTGAAATCCATAGGGTATAGCTATTTATTCTTAATTATCTATCATGGAACAATGTCGAGATTTCTCTATAAAACCATCAACTCGAAATCCTATATTTAATATAGCCATCAATTGTCAGGATTGACGAAAATACTATTGCCGTCTTACATAATTACCAAACTCTGTCAAGAGTAAATGTTCGATTCATTACGCCGAAACAAGGTTGAAGTAAGTGTCGAACATCATACATAGCGTAAATACTTAAAAGTTTAATATACTATTAATTAATACAAAAAATAAAATTCACACTCAACAAGATAACTTATCATAAGTAAACTTACTGCCTATCTCAATAGGGCTATTTTATTTGCCCTTCTTTGCCATAAAGAGCGAACCTGGGCAGTGCTCAAAATCCTCACGTACTACGTGTACGCTCCGGTTTTTCCGCGCTGTCCGTGTTCAAACTGCCTGCAACAATTACGCCCATTGAGATAGGCTCTTACTATGTATTAATGATATAAGAAAACACAAATATTAAAGTCAATTCTCATACTGCCAGTTAATACCTCAGCAGAAAAAGTATGGCCTTATTATTCTGACATATCGCTTCGTAATGCCTGGGAAGATGTTTTGATTTTATTACTAATGTAAAAGAGCCGCGGAACTAAAAGGCATACTCAAATAGGTCTAACCTTAACTTCTGTTGAAAAAATAAATTTCTTTAGACAAGATGAATAATCCTTAGTTTATCTTTAATTTATTTTTAATATCAGATTATTAATGTCAAACGATAATATTACATAAGTACACTATTGCGTTTACTAAAGATAAAAGCAAAACCAATATTTACCCATAACAATACCTCAGTTGATTAATAACTTTATGTTTTAGATTTGATAATTATTTTTTCTGTCAATAATAATCATCCTGGATAATCTAATGAATCTGTGCAAATTTTATATACCCGTCATCTTTCAAGCTGCCTCTTTGTTGGCTGCACTCGCTCACCCCGGTCACATAGTTACCTATGCTCCCGGGGATTCACTCCCTTGCCGTCGCGCTCCATCTTGAAATCCATAGGGTATATACCCGTTATCTTTCAAGTTAGCCTTTTTTATAGCCATTTAGCCAAAATTGCTCACTAACCCAATCTGAAACTTGTATCATATATTCGTTTATTTTATTTAAGCAAACATGAGCCTCTGATTCATAACATAATAACTTATGATTATCACCCCATAATTGATCTAATTTTTTCACTTTATCGATCGGAAATATATCATCTAATTCACCATGAACAGTAAAAACCTTGGTTTTACAAGGTAAAGAGATATCCAGTTTAATTTCGTCAAAAATAGACTGCATACGACTATTATCTTGCATAAATGCAAACTGGAAATCTTCTTTAAGCCTTCTTGGCAACTTATCAAACTCTGCTATTTCAGGCCCACCAGATAAATTGACGATACAACAAAATTTATCGCCAATTCTTTGCGCAACGCGTAGAGCAAAATAACCACCAAAACTAATTCCTAAGAAACAAAGAAGATTACTATTAATTCTGGTATCATCTTCTAATAATTTAACTATAGATCTAACATATAATTCCATATCGATAGCTATTGGCGATTTTCCAAGATTTATTCCCTGTCCTGGTCCATCAAATATAGCTACCGCCATATTTTTCCCTAAGAAAAATTCGGCCAAAGATAATATTTCAATTTCAGTCATTGAATCCAATCCATTGGATAAAATAACACAAGGCAAAGGATGATTCTCTTCTTCTTTATACCCTTTAGGGAATATAAGGAAGAACGGCATATGAAATTTATCGACGACAATATATTGGTGATCAACCAGCAAATCACTATATTTTATACTAGATAAAAAACATGAACGAATATACTCTCTGAGCTGTATCTTTCTACTCCTATCACTAAAATACATAAATTCCGCCCAATGATAACAGGCAGCGGCACTCCTCAAAGCACGAACATGACTGACTTCACTCTTAGCCGAGTTAGCGATATTAATATAGCTATCACCCACTTTTGACCAATTAATCATCCATTCATACCAAAACTCTTCAGAGGATAAGTCTAAATTTCCCACCGGAAAATGACTCAATGCCGCAACAACATCTCCCCAATGAACCTGGGGAGCATATTGAGAATTTAGGAAAAATAGTCTTGGCATAAAATAACCACAAGTAGCAAGAAGTTCTGGCGAAATTCTATTGGGTTTATTTTTATTATTCATCTTATTTTCCTTTGATTTACTAAATACGAGTGTCTAACCACTCTTTGCAGGCAAAAACCATTTTCTCACTATTTTCTGAAATAGCATTTTTTACTATCTCTCGTTGTTTCACTTTATCTTCCGTACCAAATTTAACTGCACATAAATCATGATTTAACTCAACATCATGACTAGAAATAATGAACGAACCACTTCCTTTACTTAATATACGCCATGAGCCACTATGGGACTTTAATACTAAAGGCGGCTCTGGTTGAAAATATTCAATCAATAAATTATCCGCATCACAGAATCGTATACTACGGAAAGTCTCATTTCCATTTGGTGTTGATACTTCCATATTAAATTCTTGATGTTTATCATCATTGTAAATGACTTTTACTAAATCACAATGCGGTAATATCTTGTTCCAGTCATCGATATTTAAAAAGATCTTATAAACATCATCAACTTGGTGAGGAATATAATATCCCGCAGAGAAAGTTAATAAATTTGATTTTTTATGACTTTCTACCTGACTCTTTATACTATCCATCTCCATTCGAGTATTATCATTGATAAATGAGATAATAAAGGAATTAGCCTGGTCATGATTATCAACACCATCAACGATACCACTGACATCTTCTAATAAACCCCAGTTCCTTTGTACTGTTAGAATACAGCGTTGATCATTAATAGGAATGATTTTCCATCTGCCATTCATTGTTTTTAATAATGGCATCGGTGTAGGCATAACATAATCAATCCGGTAAATAGTATCAAAATAATATCGCTGCGTTTGCCAACTTACTGCTTTATTATTTTGTTTTGCTTTGATTTCAACTAATTCTTCATTACCTGATCTCTTTAAAACTTCTGCACCATCACAGAATGAAAAAATATCTGTCCAACAAGAGACATCTTTAACCAAAGTATAAACCTGCTGTGCCGGCGCCTCACATACGACTGAGTGAGTAATCGTTCCTTTTAATACTTTTCCCACTCCCTCTGTTGATTCGACGATATTTTTTATATTATTTAGCTCTTTAACTGAATTAGTATCAATAGCTTTACTCATAAATTGGTGAGCCTGCTCTATTGTTTCAACACCATCAATTAACCCGGCTATTTCAGACTCAAGATCATATAAATGCTCCAACAACAGCACACATTGCTGAGAATTGATTTTAACCACGCGCCATAACGTTTCCATTTCTTTAACTAATGTCATTGAGGGATTCAGTTTTGATTTTATGCTGAATGTTTCTGGATAAAATTTACGATTTGATTCCCATTGCATTAAAATACCGTTAAGTAAAGCTTTGACCTCTATTTTTTCACCCTCTTTATCCCTAAAGAGAGCTTTTACTTCCTGGCAAGGCTCAAATATTTCCGGCCATTTATCAGAATTTAAAATGATTTGATATACATTTTCTACCTGAGCATTACAAATAATTGAATGTGATTCTACATAATTCATTATTGATTCCTCAATGTAAATAGTTTTTTAGGATCGATTGACTTAATTAACTCTGCTTTCAGTATTTTATCATTATGGCTCTTTGGAAAGTATTCATCAGTAACATAGAACCAGTCCGGCCACTTTTCCCGACTTAATTTACGACTTAAAAATGATGAAATAATATCTTCAATTTCAGGTAATGATTTCTTCGATATCTCGCCACTTATACAGGCAACCGGTTGATCAATCGCAACACCATTTTCATGGAAAGAAAAACCAACAACCGTAGCTACATTCACATTGGGTATCCGGGATAAAATAGATTCAATCTCTTCAGGATAAATTCTATGTCCGTTAGCACTCATAAAAGTATTTTGCTTACGTCCTTTTAAAATTAAATAATCCTCTTCATCTATATAACCGAGATCACCCGTGGCAAACCACTCATCAGGAGGCGTTATTTCTCCAGAAAGAACATCATAATATCCTTCCATAATACTTTCACCCCTTATTATAATTTCTCCAATATTATCAGATGAGCCTATAATAGGTTTAACCGCTACCTCCAATGTATTATCAATTTTGCCAACACAATAAATTGAATTGAGATATCTTTTATCACGATGATCTTGCTCATCTACCCAACAGAAAGGACCATAAGTCTCACTTAACCCATATCCCTGCATCCATTCACAGCCAATTAATTGACGCCCTTTTTCCAGTACGCTAGGCGGCATAGCTGCGGCGCCATAAGCAACAACCTGTAAGTCAGAGAGATCGATATTATGTTCTGCGGTTGATTTAATGAATAACTTCATCGACTCTGGGCGTAACATAATATGAGTTATTTTATTGCGAGAAAGATAATCAGGCCATCTCTCTACATTTCTGTCTTCCGGTATAAAAAGTGTTGATTGATGTAATAATGAACCGAAAGAAAAAATCACTCCCGTCGTATTATTCAACAAACCTGACATGAATATTTTAGCATCTTGAGTAAATTTTAATTTCTCTGTCACTGAATAAATTCGTCGACATACTAATGATTCTGAAATACTAATGGCTTTCGGTTTACCTGTACTTCCACTGGTGAACAGGACAATAAAATTAGCAATAGATTGCGGAGAATAAGTTATCATTGGGATTTCCGCGATATCATCACTGACCCGGATCTTATGATCTGAAATATCAATCACATTAATGTTATTTTCTTTTAATCTTCCAACAAAATGTTTATCTTTTTTAAGGTAAACCACAAAATCGTATTGCACTTCATTGGTAAAATTAATCCATTCATCGATTGTCGCTGATGATAAATTATAGGGCATTAATAAATGCAGCCCCATAGCACTAGCCGCAGCTAAAAAGAAAACACCTAATTCATCATGTTCAAATATAACAATGACTTTATTACCTTTTTGAACTCCTCGACTAAGTAAATCATCAATTAAATGGGAAACAGAAGATATTACCTCTTTTCTTGTATAGTGATAATCCTTAGTGATAATACAATCATGATGTAAGTTATCACGCCCTGAATGTAACAACATAGAGATTAGTTTCATTTCTGTTTCCCTTTAATTAGCAGTTAATTTTTATCGTTTAAACTTGATGAGACGAAATCAAGAACCGCTCTTCCTGTCTCCCAATGACTGAATTGACTTTTCGTCACAGAAATACCGAACTCTTTCTCAATCTCTTTTGCCAAGTCAGCTAATTCCGTAGAATCCATATCATAGGCATCAGCAAGGTTTGCATCCATATTGAAATCATCAATATTAATGTTAAGAAAAAGAGACAAAATCGTTTTTATTTTTACTTCTGGATTATTATTCATATATTTTTCCTCGCGTAATTACATATTTTAGAGATTAAATAGCTGAAAAACTCAACGCACATACATGACCTTGGTTACTGAAACGCTGAATTATTATTTGGTTAGCATTTGAAAACTCATTAATTTTATTAGATTGTTGTTCCCCATCCCCATGATTTTCTGACAAGAAGGATGACGCCAGGACTGAATCAATCACGCCACTGACTGAAAATTGATTATTCAAATAAGGCCTCAGATTTATAAATGATGTTTTTATCTCTTTATTTGAGAAAGCCTTACTCGTTATTTCTTTTTCATCATCATATATTCCATCCATAATAAATACAGCATTCTCATTATGGTTGAATAGTTCAGCAGTATATTCTAAGGTATTATTTCTTGTATTTTTATCAGGTGAAAAATAATCAACAAAACCGGTTAATTCACACAATATCGAAGCACCACGCTCTAAAGCGTGTTGTCTCTCTTCCAGCACCAGAAATGCAGCGCCCTCCGAAAAATCTCCTGGCCGTTTTTCGCCAAAAACCTCAGAGTGTCTCTGGTTTGACGCTTTCTCCAGTAAATTTTTAACTAATGGGCTGGAAAGATGTTCCGACGCACCACATAACATCACTTCCGCAACACCATTAGAAATTGCTTCCGCCGCATAGCCTATTGCTTGCATCCCTGCCACATCGGAGGTAGAAAACGTTTTAGATTGCGCACTAAAACCATAAAGCAGTGACAATTGCCCTTGAAGTGCCGCAGGGAACCATGCCGTGGCAACATAAGGTCCCATTCCCTTTATGCCTTCAATATGGAGCGCTTTAACTTCATCCTCAATATGTTGCCATCCACCAAAACAGTTTCCGACATATATTCCAACGCGATTAGGATCAAGCTTATCTACATCCAATCGACTCGCTTTTAATGCCATTTCAACGGCAACGATACCATAAACCGAAAATTCATCAATTTTACGTCTTAAGCGGTTATTGATATATTTCGCGCCATCGAAATCACTCAATGTTCTTATTACAGAACTTGCGGTCGTATTATTTTTCGATTCTTGGCCCAATAACTTCTGAATGACTTTTGATTTTATAGCGGTGACATCATTGCCATCAGGATGTATTGCACCAACACCGGTAACGACAACTCTTTTACGCATTGTCTACTGCCCTCATAACAATAACACTGTGAATACCAGAAAAACCACTTGATAATTTTAACGCGGTCTTAATTGGATATGAGCAACCTTGATTAGGAATATAATCTAAATCGCAATTAGGATCTGGCGTTTGATAATTAATTGTTGGGTGAACATACTGCTTTTCTATTTCAAGACATAATGCTACAGACTCTATCGCATTAGCGGCAGCTAAAGCATGACCTGTCATTGACTTTAATGAGTTAATTGGAATATCAAATGCACTTTCTCCCAAAACAAACTTAATCGCATTTGATTCGTTAATATCATTTTGCGCTGTAGAGCTACCATGAGCACTAATATAATTTACCGTTGATGGCGATATCTGGGCATCCTTCAACGCCATATCAATACACCGTGCCATTGCCATTCCATCCGCGGGTAAGTCAGTCATATGATAAGCATTATTGACGGATGCATACCCTGCTAATTCAGCATAGATGTGTGCTCCACGCTGCTTAGCGTGTTCATAAGACTCTAAAATTAATATTCCACACCCCTCAGCAATCACAAATCCATCCCGCTCAAGGGAAAAAGGGCAAGTCGCTGCTTGCTGATTTTCCAACTCTCTTGATGATAGTGCCCCTAAAGCTTCAAAAGAGCCGATAGAGAGTGGACAAAGTGGCGCTTCACTTGCACCAGCCAGCATAATATCCGCTCTGCCATAACGGATATGCTCCATCGCGATGCCTAATGCATCAAGTCCTGCCGCGCATCCGGTTGATATGTTACTGACGGACATAGACGCACCATATTTTTTCGCAACAGAAGTTGCGGCAGAGCTGAAATCAAAGCTGTCATAATCTTCTGATTTAATTAAATCAGGGTGAATATTCTCTTTACCCCCTTTAGTGATCCTGAGTAAACACTCTTCCATTCCCGCAGCATCGGCAATCGCTGTTGCTATCGCAACACCAAAACGCCGGCCATCAATGTCTGAGGGTTTTAAGTTTGCATCTTGCATTGCCATCTCAGAGGCTTCTAGCGCAAACTCAAGATATTTACGCTCACTTTTCAGAACAAATTCTTTGTTATTGCCATCACTACCGTGAACTTGTCCTATTGCTCCGCTTTTAAAGCCAAATTTTTCTCTTCCCCACTCATATTTACTCACTCCCGATTTCCCGTTATGAATATTGTTCCAAAATTCATTAACGCCAACACCTGTCGGTGCAACAACACCTAGCCCTGTCACCACAACTCTACGTGGTTGAGATTCATTTCTGTTATTTATTATCACAATAATTATCTCGATATAAATAGAATAAACATTTACTCAGGCAAGTTTTATTAATATAAAAGCTACCCATTTTCATTTAAGAAAATCATTATCTGTAAGTAGTGATATTAAACTACTTTATTTATACCCGTCATCTTTCAAGTTGCCTCTTTGTTGGCGGCACTCGCTCACCCCAGTCACATAGTTATCTATGCTCCCGGGGATTCACTCCCTTGCCGTCGCGATGCATCTTGAAATCCATTGGGTATATCTATAAAATCACATTTGTCATATATATTTGATTTTCATCTCCTAACCAAAATTCTTTAAAATAAGCACCAAACCATAACTCTATTTAAATACTTATTTGGTTCTTCACTGTTCTTTCATCTATTTAAACCGCAAGAATAATATGAATACTCCAGTCTAAACCAAACTAAGTTAACTCCCTTCGCTCTGCACATGGATAGAATAATTAAGCTTTTTATTAATATCTCAATTTATTCTTAAAAATCATCCAGAAAGGAGATGACAAATTTATTATCATAGAGCCGACATACCCGCTCACAGTACAATATAGCCAAACAATATAGCCAAGATAGTATATCTTTTGCTAACTTATATCTTATATACCCGTTATCTTTCAAGTTGCCTCTTTGTTGGCTGCACTCACTCACCCCGGTCACATAGTTCTCTATGCTCCCGGGGATTCGCTCCCTTGCCGCCGCGATGCATCTTGAAATCCATAAGGTATATATCGCCTTGATCACGGGAATTTACGATCAAACGGCGTATCTACTCACCTCTAGTCATTAATTTACACTGAGATTTATTTTTGTGAATTTAAATCATGCAATGCACAACTTATACCTTAATCCCCTTCTTTTAAATATTTAAGGCATATTGGTCATTAGATTTATACCCGTCATCTTTCAAGTTGCCTCTTTGTTGGCTGCACTCGCTCACCCCGGTCACATAGTTACCTATGCTCCCGGGGATTCACTCCCTTGCCGTCGCGATCCATCTTGAAATCCATAGGGTATAATTGTATGATCTATGAAATTTCTTTTCTGCTCATATTCTCCCCGCCTTACCATATAATTACATATTATTATAATATTGCGACCACTCGACTCCATGAAGCATCTGCTTTCTCTAATTTTATTGGAAAACAGCACACTTTAAATCCATAAGGTTTCGGAATACTGGTTAAATTACAAAGCCGTTCTATCTGTAAATAAGGGTGATCACGCCCGATAAAATGAGACGGCCATAAGCAATCTTTATTCCCCGTTTTTTTATAATCGTTAATCATCTCTATGAATGGCCGATCAAAGCTAAATGCATCTGTCCCAATAATCTTTACCCCTTGCTCTACTAGCCATTGAACAGCACTACTTTCAATCGCTCTATAGTGAGTAAAATAGGATTTTTCCCCCATGAATTTATCAGCTCCGGTATTGATCAGGACAATATCATTTTCTTTTATTTTATAATTAATTTTCTTTAATTGATTTTCTACTGACTGTTTATCAATTGACTGATTATCATGACTAAAATCAAGTAATACACCATGGCTATAAAACCAATCCAAAGGAATATCAGTAATTGTTGCTGGCTGATCTTGTCCTTTATGCCACCCATAGTGATAGGGAGCATCAATATGCGTTCCGGTATGTGTGGTCAATTGATAATACATCAGTGATAATCCCATACCATCAGGAAAATCATTGTGATCAATGATCCACTTTTTGCGTTTGAATAGTTTTATAAAGGCTCTTTTCCACCATGCACTGGTATGGAAATATAAATAACTTTCACCTAATTTATTAGCACCCTCTTTATGATCAACGACTCCCTTGGTTACTTTCTCAGGTTCCCAAAAATCACAATCTATAGGAACACTTAAGTCAATAATATTACTCATCTTTGTTCCTTATAATTTCGGAATAGTTTATTTCCTTGATATTTGGTGTAGAAATTATCTTCTTTTGAGATAAGGCACAAACAAATTTCTGATGATGAATCAATAATGTGCTCGCCTCTAATCCTTTCATATCTTTAACAGAATCAGAGTTATTAGCCAATAATTTCTCATGTAGAGTCGAAGCAAATAATTTAATATATGCTTCAAGCCTAACCCAATAGTATAATGACATTAAGTGATAATAATGTTTAAATCCGGGACTCACTCCTGATAGTTGCTTTAACATTACACCTTTCATATATTCCAACTCCTTATCCTTAATAAAACGTTCAATAATTTCAGAAAATTTTATCTTAGAAGGAGTGACTTCAATATCAACACCTATTTCCCTTGAGCTAAAACCGATGACACAATAGTTTCCTGATGCACTCAGAGAAAAATAATATTTGAAGTCTTGCTCCGTGGATATATAAGGTTTACCGTTATCATTCGTTATGATTTCATAATCAGATAAATATTGATTTAAAACATAACGTAACGCAACCCGTCTAAATATAAATTTTTTTCTTCTATCCGCTAAACAAATTTGGTTATGGCGAACTATATCAGAACGGTGAATTAACTGTTCAATAGAAGCTAAATCAATATCATCGATTTTTATAATCCAAAGATCCAAAAAATCAGATGATAAAGAAATATCGTCCATGATTAGTAATTACCTAATCCACCACACACATTAAGTGCTTGAGCGGTTACAGCCCCGGCGAGAGGGGATGCAAGATAAGCAACCATTTCAGCCACTTCATTAGGTTCAACATATCTTCCGATAGGAACACGCTCTTCTACTCTTCTTTTCGCTTCTGCTACATCAGTGCCCCAAATTTTGGCGTAATGTTCTCTGACACGCTCCGCCATCTCACTCTCAACAAACCCAGGACAAACTGCATTAACTGTAACACCTGAACCATTACGTGCTAATTCAAGCCCCAAGGATTTAGTCAGGCCAACAACACCATGCTTAGAAGCAGAATAAGGCGTACCATGAATAACACCTTGTTTCCCGCCGGTGGAGGCAATATTGATAATTCTGCCACCAGATAACATTAATTTTCTTGTCAAAACTTCATGTATAACAAAATAAGTGCCATTTAAATTAACGTTTATGACATTTTGCCAAGTTTGTGGGCTTATTTCAGCAGTAATACCGCCACCAGCAATGCCAGCACAATTCACAAGTACCGTCAGCTTATTATCTTCAAGCTCCAGTTGGTCAAACGCTTTTTTAACATCTTCGTGATTAGAGACATCACAAACTATTTTCTTTGCAAATTGACTACCATATTTATTGCGTAGTTTGCCAATTGCACTATCAAGACGCTCAGGAGTACGCGATAATAATATTGGTTCAAAACCATCCTCAGATAATCTTTCTGTAATTGCGAAACCAATATCTCCTGTCGCGCCGGTAATAAAGGCATATTTCATCTGAACTATTCCTATCGTTATTTATACCCGTCATCTTTCAAGTTGCCTCTTTGTTGGCTGCACTCGTTCACCCCGGTCACATAGTTACCTATGCTCCCGGGGATTCACTCCCTTGCCGTCGCGATGCATCTTGAAATCCATTGGGTACATATTATTTCTATTCATGGAAAAACACGATTACCTCTAACAAGCATTATTCACAAATTAGTGACAGTTTTTGTCAGCATTTACGAAAAATATTAACCGCTTCACGTAAAAATTAATAATATGCCAGTGTTACATTTGCAAAAACTTATAATACCAGATTGTTTTATAATTTCACTATACAAATTCATCTTTTCTGGCTAATCAGAGAATAAAATAGATGGTCAGCAATAATCACCGTATTTAAAAAAGGTTGAAAACCATGATGTTATGGATTAACCGTTAGGTTATATTTTCATAGAATGGCAATAGAATAGGAGGGGAAAAATACAACATAGAGAAACCTGAAAGCTTTCATCACCCATTACCCAAACAAACTTATACGCCCAATTAACTTCATTGTTGGCACAGAGTGATGACGAGACATATTCCAAGCACACACTCTTACCATCAGTATGTCAAACCGTTTAAAACCGGCGATATGCCAAAGTTAATCACCGGCTGGCTTATGTGACAGTTTAATGTATGTCTGATTCCTCTATAGAATATAACTTTTGGTTATATTAAATATAATCAATAAATATATTACAACAACGTTATTAAAAGGAATTAAATATAAAGATCATAATTTCCCAACGTGCTTTATAAGCATAGTTTAGATCTTAATTTTATAACAAATAATTCGCTTATTAATAAAAATCCTTACCGGATATTTATTATATTCACGCGGATTTTATTATTTTATCTACCGCGACGGTCACCACACCTTCATGATAACTAAATTCGAAATTCCAACCGAGCCGATTTAACATATTGAATAATTTATCAATCGTGTGGTTTTCCAGCTTTCCATTAATGATCTCGCTAATTCTCGCTTGAGTCGTTCCCAAAAGCTCCGCCGCTTTTACCTGACTTAAACCGCGCTCTTGAATCATCTTGCGGATGATTACCATTAATTGAGCGCGAATATGTTTATCATTTGCTTCGTTAGGATTATTGCTGGATGAAGCATAAGGGTTTTTCGTTACTATAAATTCCATCATCTCTACCTTAAAATCAGTACCAAAACCGATAAGAAAACGATATCAAACAGAAATTTATATCAAATTTGATATAAACGCAAGTTATTCTACGTTTTTTTACGATACTCTTCGAGCTGTTTATAACGTCCAGCAGCTGTTTTATAATCCTTTCTAGCCACTCCCTCTGTCTTCTTCTTGAATGTATGCAATATACCCGTCATCTTTCAAGTTGCCTCTTTGTTGGCTGCACTCACCCCGGTCATATAGTTACCTATGCTTCCGGGGATTCGCTCCCTTGCCGTCGCGATACATCTTGAAATCCATTGGGTATAGTCATTCACCAAGTTTATTAAAAAATATCGAATCCACTTCTAATGAAAAAAACAACTCCAGATTTAAAAATAAAGTAAATCACTACATCTTACTTATAGATCTTAAAAATACATTTCTCTCTATAAATTCATAGAAAACATCTTAATCTATTTATTTAAAACAATAAGTCATTCAATTCAATTAAACGTTCCGATTAATTATCCAATTCAAAAAATCCCCCACCGAACTGAATTGTATTTAATAATAGCATCCAACTTCCATCACGGACAACAACTGATATAAAAACCTACTCACCGGTCAGTAATTATCTGTCAAGTTAGAAAGATTGAAATGATCTCTATGCGTTAAACAAGTAAAAAACTATCACTTGATAAAACTCTTTATTCTAATAAGTTATTTACCAGATATTTATTAATTTATGAGATTTTTATTATTTGATTTACAGCAACTGCCACCAAGTTTATCTGATTTAAACTGTATTCTTGAATCATTTTATGGATCACCATCTCTCCTCTGGAATACCCTCCCCCCAACATAACGCGGGAAGGATATTTTCGATGACGTAATGAATCCCACGGATGCAGTCAGGTTTATCTGGATTGTAAAGGACAATACTCGCATGACAAAACTGATGCATAACCTGACGGCGAAATGTCTCGCGGGTATTCGGCGCGTATTCCTTGTTGTAGAACTCTCGCACCCAGTTCATGATGGGGGTGATGCCCAAAAGCGGGTTTTCCGCAGCAGCCCACGCCTTAACTGTAACACCTTTTGAAGATGCATTGAGCAGGCTTCAGTGTGTCCTTGTTGCGAGAAGAACCATTACAAACCCAGAGGGTATTTCATGGGCAGAATATGATACTTTATATTTACTTCAGCAATATCAACCGATGAATCCTACTGAAATTAGTGAAAAACTCGGCTTTACTCGCTCTAAAATGTCTAAGATTCTGAGGTTACTAAAAGATAACGAATTTATTAAACAAGAAACAGGGGAAAACGATAAACGCGAGATGGTCACTAAATTGAGCCCAAAGGGACTAATGTTTTTGCAGCGAGTTGCATCAAATAGGCACAATATGGCTGATATTGTGGAGTCTAATATGTCCAAAGATGAAATAGCTATATTTACAGAACTTTGTCATCGCGCTGCTGATCTTTTATATGCACAAACACTAATTGAGGATTAAGCGCATATTTATCTGTGTCGCTATCCTCAATTTCAGTGATTGATCCATCCGCCGTCAGGCACGCCGCTATCTGTATCTCCGGGCGCTCGTCCGATTGTTGATCCAGCAACGGGCGCAAACGTTGTAGTTGCGTCACATTCAAGTTGAGTAACGGCCAGGTATGATGAATACGCAACCAAGCCGGTTGGCCGCGCAGCACCTGCAAAAGATGCACCGAGCGAATAGATTCATTACCCTCTTCCAGAGAAGCAACACACCAAGCAACCTGTAACAAACTACACAGGTCGCTTGATAACCACGGGCGTTGATTGATGCTATGTGGCAAACGGTTAATTGTAGTCAGCAACGACTGCCATAACGCATCCATATCCCACTCATAACGTCGAGCAATCACCGTAATATCGCCTTCGCCGCCCTCAAGCAGCTTGAGTAACCAGTGTTCCACCGTGATTTCAGCATGTGCCCGTGTCTGGCAAAATGCAGCGGCAGCTTCCAATGCCCGTGCGCAATAGGAGTTTAAGCGGCGCAATAGTGCAGTAAATACGGTATCCATATTAAAGTCCTAGTTGTCATTGAGAGGTTAGGCGGCATTCAACAAACGAGCAGTGTTTCGCCATAGCTATCGCTTAACGAATGCTTACCCGTCGCTTGTTGTTTGAAATGCCCCCATTCTCAGGTAAAAATTTATCTGTCTGACGAGGTTATATCCCGGCCAGTTTTACGTTTAACAAACACTTCATCCGCTGAATGAAAAGAGTTACTTAAAAGAGTTGCCATACCCGCGTATGGCACCCACCCTCGGCGGTATCAGACTGATTTCAACCCTACGATTGACAGCACGCCCCGCTGCGGTTGTGTTGGTAGCGATCGGCCGCGTTGCACCTTCACCTTTTACGACAAAGCAAATCGGCGATACATCACTGGTTTGTAATATCCAATTTCGTACTGCTTTTGCCCGCGCCAGCGACAGTACGCGGTTTTTTGCGGCATCACCGGTTGAATCAGTATGACCTGTTATCACCACCATCCAGCCCGGTTTAGCTTTAATCTCGATCAATGCGTTCACCAGCACTTTGCCCGCTTCTGGCTTAAGACGTGACTGTCCAACGTCAAACAGTGACATGCTGCTCAGGTTCAATGTCTGTGGCAACGGCTTGCCACTCTCCGGTACAGCAGGCGAAGATACCGGTAACACCGCATGGTTGATCACAGCCATCAATGGCGTATAAAGGCGATCACCTAAATAAAGCCCTAACCCTAAACGCACCAGCTCGCCATCACGTTGATATTTTTCCAGCAACGTCGCATCAAGCTTAAGTTGATGGTAAGCCTGCATTTTTGCGTCGCTATCTTTCACGTCAACTACCCGATAATGCTGTAAATCACTGCGTATCTGGCGTAACAGGTGCAAGTTGTTCCAGACACTGGAGGCCAACGCCAGACAAACAAACCCGCTCAGTAGGCCGATGCCCCAGATGACCGCTCGCCGGTACGGTGTATGACCAACATGATGTGGCAACAGGCGTAACATAGCATTGGGAAATGGCGATACATTCACCGCCTCAGCAATACTGTGGCTAATGCGGGGTAAAGTGGTACGGTTGATCAGCCATTTCGTCCATAAGCTGTCTGCCTGTGGCGTTTGTGGCAAAAACGTCAGCGCCATTGCTATCGGGTAACAAGGCCGACTGACCAGCTCCAGGGATTGACATTCGTTCAAGATGTTTTCTACCATCCAACGTTGCCATGCCGCCGCCACAATCGCTTGTTGTAAACGTGTGACGCGTTGCTGTGCATCTCCTTCGGTCAACCAGATATTCATCTCAACAGCAGCGTGTTTTTCTCCCCATACCGTCATTGTCGAGCTATCTGCCTGTAGCTCGAACCACGGGCTGATATCGCCATCAAGATAGCTGGCGATCAATACTGGTGTATGACAAGCGGTCAGTTGAGTAACACGATCAACCTGATAGCGAAGTTCCCTGATCTTTGCCGCCATCACCGCGTGATCCCATTGCTGTTCAGGAAAGAGTGTTAATAACACGCTGATCTGCCTACACCAATCAGGTCTGGCTGCAATAATCGCTTCTACCAGCATGCTCATCTCACTTTGTTTCGGCACACAGATAAAACAGCCCTGTGGCGTGAAGCGTACCGATTCTTCCGCAAACAGGGTTGCCACGCTATCTCCGCAGGTTAGCACCACAGACTGGCGCCACGAAGCAGCAGGTAATGCCGCCATCAAACGGCAAATACTGGCCTGATGGGATATTTCAAGTGTGGTACGTCCCACCCACCACCAGGCAATCAACGTTACCATCAAGATCGCAGCCAACCACAATGCAACTGACACATTCCCTAACGGGAGGAAAAATAGGCATAACAGCGCCGCCAGAACACCAGCTAAAAGCCACAACGCTCGTTTTAATACGCAACTCAATTTGCTCTCCTTAGCCTTACCCAACAGACAAATATTGCTGAAGATAGAGACGCAGACCGCACCACACCAAAGTTACTCCGGCTATGGCCAAGCATCCCCAAAACCACGGAGAGCATGCACGCCAACATTGGCCCTGATGACGGTCTGCATTGACGCGTATCATCTGATGAGGTTGCACCACCATCACCCCGGCACGATCAGTCAAGATATCCAGTAATGACTGACGTTCCTGAGAAATTTTTTCCAAGTCACCCCCCTGAAAGCCCAATGCCAATACACGCTGGAAACCCGCTAATACCAGCAGAGAGGGTTGTGGTTGATTCAACACTTGACGTATACGTTCAAACAGCCGTTCTCCAGCATGGTTGCTATTGCAAAATAGTGTCTGCAACGGCGTTTTCGACCAAGTTTCATAGCCATTATCCCGCTCAGGGTGTCTGAATATGGTTTCATCCAGCAACGCACACAAGGCATAGATGATGTGAGCCATGTGCTCTTCGCTGATACCACTTGCACTTAATTGCTGTCGTGCCTCTTCTATCAACTCCACCCCTTTTTGATATAACGCCTCACCGTGCACCGATTTATCACCGCTTTTTAGCGCAATGACTAACATTCCAATGTCAAGCATCAGGTCATCAATTGAAATCTCTTTATTCATAGATCCTCCTCAAGGAAATCCCAGGGATGAATCAGCCCCAGATGCGCAATACAGTTGTTGGTCAGTGCCTCCCAACGCGCTTGTTGTTGTAATTCCCCATGACCAGCAATTTCAACGGTAGCTCAACCTTTTTCCGTGCACCGCCAGTATGTAAATCCAATTTAATATTAATACGCAACGCGACTTAGAGACTTCATTTTGAAAACTTGCAGTCATTGATGGCTCCTTACTACCAAAAACAGAATAAAAATATCATGTGTCACGGCATGATATTTTTATGAAATAACACGCTTTATCAGATAGTTACGAATCAGACAATTAGACAAACAGCAAATATGAGGGGGATGAATAATGGCATCTCAATTGACGAATGGCTTAACAAAACAACCGATGCAAAATAACCTCAAACTATACTCACGCTAACGAAAGAATTACCGTAGAAAACATCCAACAAAGAAAAAATTAATCTTGTATAGATAATAAGAGGTACAACCTCAACAGAAGTTAAACAAGACAAAATTAAATAAAAATAAACAAAATTCAGGAAATCCTTAATGACATTTCGTAACCAATTATAATTGTTACTATTTTTAATTCTTAATTTGTTACAAATTGTAATAATCTGTAATAACCAGTAAAAATATGCAATAAATATCGGATAATTGTTATTATTATTTCACGACTTTATTTTATCTTCTTTGCTAAAATGAGATTGATTATTAATTACATTATTAATTATATATCCTATGGATTTCAAGATGCATCGCGACGGCAAGGGAGTGAATCCCCGGGAGCATAGGTAACTATGTGACCGGGGTGAGCGAGTGCAGCCAACAAAGAGGCAACTTGAAAGATGACGGGTATATCAATATCTCCATCAACCAGCGTATTAACCTATACACAGTACAACTCACTTCATTAAGCAGATTTGTTCTTTATTACAATAAACGGTAAACGAAATAATTTAATGAAATAGATATTAGAGAGATAAACGATTTCTACGCGTATCAGCATTTCAATAATTTAATTATTAGTTCAAATAAAAACTTGCCTAATAGTCAATCAACCGAACTATCGACAAGGTAATCAAAAATACTGAACAACACGCGGAGAAATGCTTTCATTTCAATAAATGTCTATTGGTACAGCACATTATCCGATATATTCAATATCTCATAATGCTATATCATTTCCAGATCAATATTATTATCATTAAAATTCAACGTCAGTATCTTATTTCCTCCACCTCGATTATTACCAGAGATCTCTAATGCATTATCGTAAGTGAATTCCCTATTTATAGAATACTTAACCGCATTTTCATTCGGTGGATTACAATAATCCTGAAATATCCAAATATTAAATTCAAATTCAGATTTAAATCCCCTTTCAGTATAGATATGAATGGCTTTATTAGGTTCATATTTATCACCTATCCAGGGAGCCCATAAATTGCCATGCCATTCAGACATTTTATCCACAGAGAATCTTTTCCTGACAATATATCCATGTTCAACGACAACTTTACAAGGCATTTTATTATAAATAGATTTAATATTTGTTACTCCTGCGATAATATTAATAGCTGGTTTATTCTGAGTGTTACTTAATTTTCGTTCCATTTTATTCACCTATATCAATTAGTAAGTTAAATAATAATTTTGATAGGATTTATACCCTATGGATTTCAAGATGCATCGCGACGGCAAAGGAGCGAATCCCCGGGAGCATAGATAACTATGTGATCGGGGTGAGTGCAGCCAACAAAGAGGCAACTTGAAAGATAACGGGTATATAATAACTTCATCCTTTCGCACACTATAATCCAGCATTGACCTAAATTATCCTTTCAACATTAATTTCCCCCTGTGACATTACACTTAAAATAACATTAAATTATTATTAATCACGCCTATCCTCTTATATCAATGATTAGCCTTAAATTAAAATATAGCGCAAAATATATATTTTATCATTAAGGCTAGCTCACATATCTATCGTTATTTTCCCTTAATTGCTATGGTAAACATTATCCACTAAATTTTTCGTCCCTCTTTTCATCATCCGGGCTAATTTTATTACGTATATAGGTAATACCAGAGCGCTAACCATAGTCAGTATGAAAATAGGCCGCACGTTCTCAGCAATAATCTCCTTACCATCTAAGAAAATGGAGGAGAAGAAGAACACCACGCCGGCTCCTAAATTGGAAAATGCCATCTGGAGAGCACCAAAACCCGCACGATTTTCAGGGGTCGAGGCATAGGAAGCGAGCACATTTGCAGCCATCACCTGTACATAAGTCGCGAACATAAAAAGTGAGAAGAAAACGTATCCATTTATTTTTCCCGTTAATCCCAGAAAAATATTAACAATAAATAACGTCGCCGCGGCAATGGTAATTCTCTGAGGAGGGTATCTATCGCAAAGTTTCCCGGTTAAATAAGTACCCAACCAAGACGCGATACCACCGCAAAAGAATACCAGTGAGACCTGATTTTCCGGGATATAAAATACATTGGTTAATAGCGGAGCAAGTATCGGAATAAGCATGAAGGGACTAAAGTTACTGACGCCGCTTGCCATTCCAGCTAATGTTATTTTTTTGGTCAGCACAATTTTGTTCTGATTATTTTTTACTTTCTCTGTTCCTGGGATAAAGAAGAGGATCAGAGGCAAACTTACTATGCATAAAATAACGATAAATAGAAAAGAGACTTTCCAGTTAAAACTCTCGGCCAAATATAAACACAACGGTATACCTAAAATACTCACAAATGAAAAAGATGAAAACGCAATTCCCAATACCCTTCCCCGCATACTTTCCGGGGAGTTATTCAGTAAGATGCCAATTCCTACTCCCAATGTCACCCCACCAAACAGACCGGCAATGATACGTAACAGAATAAGTTGGTATGGTTCTGAGGAGAAAATCGTCAGGAACGTAATCAGGCCGAGAAACAGGGTGTTTAAAATGAGAACCTTTCTTTTATTAAAACGATCAATAAAGAAAAAGGATGTCAGGCCAGAAAATACCGAGGAGAAAACATAAGCACCGGCAATAACCCCCGCCATCGTAACCGGCATGTGAAAATCTTTCGACATATAAACAAAAAGCGGCGTTACCATCATGTACTCTAACGCATTAATAAACTGAACTAATGCGACAACCACTGCAATAATAACTATATTATTAGTTCCAACTACCTGATTATTTCCAATTAACTTCGACATTATGAGTCCCAATTTCTGTTGGCTTAAATTTCATCGACACAGTAAGCAATTTACATCACACGCAGAGCAAAAAAAAGCACTATGTATCATCACAGTAAGTGCCTGACGTAATCAGACTTGGGATAGCGGGTAATGGTAAAGCAGAATAATCAAGCAACAACAATTTCAACAACCTATTCATTGTCAGAAGTAAGTAACAAAGGCACTGTCTTTACCGAATAATCATTAGGGTTGATACTCAATCGGCAAGCGTTTATCGCTACTGCTATCCCGACTAAGAATCACAAAAAGTAAAGCCCCCTATTTATCACAATGGCTCAACTTAAAGAATTATGGGGCGGTAATAGGGTGAGCTCAGAATAATTTCAAGGGATATATCAACGATCATAAACACATAACAAACTTTCTGGAGAAATTATGGCGAATATACTTAAATATGGTGATACCGTAAAAATATTAAATAGTTTCAGAAACTGGGATGGTGGATATCTTAGTGTATATGGAACGAGTGGTATTTCAGATGGAAAATATACCGTGATAACCACCACTCAAGCCGGAACATTCTGGCGAATTGAATCAGCAACGGGCAAACCCATCGGCAGTGAAGTTATTAACAATGATACTATTTTACTCTACAATCTTTATCAATGTGACGGCGGCTACTTAGGCCATTATGCAGCATCAAATCAACAGGTTCCAGAAGGCGAAATATACCCGATACATACCTCAAATAAAAACATCCGTCCAGAAACATTAGAGTGGATTATTTATTCTGACATGCCATCTATTGATGGGAAAATCAAAGAAGATGAAAGTATTACGCTATATAACCGTTGGGGAACCAGAGGCTTTCTCGATACTAATGGTTGGGTTGGAGTCCCTGAAACAGTATGTCATGTATATACTTCTGCTAATAACCTCCGCAAACCTTATACCGGCCTGTGGAAAATGACACAAGTTAAAGATCCTTGTCTCCCGGTTACCAAACCCTCCAATTGCGCCGGAGAATGCGGCACTAGTGACGGCGGTAAATATTGCTTCCAATTACCTCAAAGTATTCGATTTGGTCTGATAGCTTATGCTAATACAACTACCCATCAACAAACAGTAAAAGTCTATATTGACGATCTTCTGGTAGATACATTCACCGGCAAAGGAACCGATACCAAAGCTTATACATCAGGTACAGGAAAAGTTTGTATCGAGATTATCGGGGATGGCAAACCCTGTAAACTCCGTTATGCCTATAATACCCTTGATGGAAAACCGGGAACAGTCACTATTGGTGCTGAAAATGACGCCAATAATAATTACAATGACAGTGTGGTGGTATTGAATTGGCCACTGGTAAATTAGTTTAAAACACCCGGTTAATTTCACCACAAAAAATTATTAATAAATTAAAGCGGTGTTATATGCCGCTTTTTCATATAAAAACATTATCAATCTAATATATTTTTAATATGTTATTATTAAAACGCAAAATAAAATTAAATAGAAATATAAAATAGTGATTTACACCTGAATTGCACAATATAATCCTTACCCCATAGTATATATTTATATTTTTTAAAAAAAACAACATCATTAAATAAATAAATAATTTATTAATATATAACATTGCCATAATCTATCTTTTATATTAATTTTCAAAGCGTAAACTTTTCTGTTTCGACAAATAGTCTTAATATCATTGTTAATATATTTTATCTATGAACAGTAAATTTAACAAATATGCAAAATCAATGACAAATTTAAAAACCATGAAGGATATATATTAATGAATACATCCAGTTATCTTTTTCTTA
The DNA here is from genome assembly GCF_963878365.1 of Photorhabdus sp. HUG-39. Classification (NCBI taxonomy): domain Bacteria; kingdom Pseudomonadati; phylum Pseudomonadota; class Gammaproteobacteria; order Enterobacterales; family Morganellaceae; genus Photorhabdus; species Photorhabdus sp. HUG-39. Next base: position 69,245 of record NZ_CAWNWY010000029.1, read on the forward strand.
ACTCGGAAAATATTAAATACAATGAAATATCTGGTCAGAATGGAGTATACGCAGGCTATCCCCAACCTGTCAGTAAAGATTGGCCTAATCTTCCTGTCGAATTCCAAAGACATATTGACGATGTGATTAATTTAAATGGTTATTTATATTTCTTTAAAGGATCGCAATATCTTAAATTCGACATCGCAAAAGCTCAGGTAGCTGAGGGACCTAAACCCATTGTAGAAGGATGGCCGGGATTAATAGGAACCGAATTTGAAAATGGAATAGATGCAGCTACGGAATGGATCGATATAAAAAAACCTAACATCACCGATGTCATTTGTTTCTTTAAAGGCAGCGAGTGTATCGATTATACTGTAAGTTCACATACGATTAATAAAAAAACTATTTCAGAAAAATTGGGAGCAACTGGGAAATATTCAGAATTCAGTACAAATCTGGATTCCGCAATTTTATGGAGGACTCGTGGATACCATTATATCTTCATTTTCAAAGGTAACTCTAATATCCGATTTAATCTGAAATTAAATGCTATCGATGGGGGACCAACGACCCCTAATAAAATTAATTGGCTAGGAGTTACCTTCAACAGAATTCAATCTGCGGTATCAGTTGATACAGATTTGTTAGGTAATCAAAACTGTGGCGGAACATGTGGTAATAATGACACCGGTAACTACTGTTTCCAATTACCGCAGAGCACCAGATTTAGGCTAACAGCCTACACGAATACTGATGTTCATCAGCAAATGATAAAAATCTATATTGACGACATTCTGGTAGATACATTAACCGGCAAAGGAATTGATAACTTAACCGCCACAAAATCTTACTCATCAGGTACAGGTAAAATCTGTATTGGGATTACAGGGGACGGAAAACCCTGCAAACTCCATTATGCCTATAATACTCTTGATGGAAAACCCGGTTCAGTCATTATCGGCGCTGAAAACGGCACCAAGAATAATTACAATGATTGCGTTGTGATATTGAATTGGCCGCTAGTGTGAATGACACATGCTTTAGAAATTGCACCACAAACAAAAGTAAAATATCGCATCCCTGAGAGATAAGGCTGTTCGGTTAAAACACTTGAACAATTTCACATGTTTAAAATAATTCAGAGAATATCTTCTTCTCTGGATTATTTTATCGAATTAACCGAAAAATACCCCTATAAATGGCTAGGATCTAAACTTTGGGAAGATATTCAATCACTGATCTCTCCGCTAAGTTCTATCAGATTCACTTCGAAATCCTTTCATCATGCAATATCGATCCAAACGCAGGCAGAAATGCTTGAGCAAATTTCTGGTTGTATTTTTTTCATCTATAACCTGACTTAAACATGGTTCCCAATATTCATATTGAAGGGTTGAAAATATTCTCAGGCTAATTATTTATTTGTGGCGTCAGAGAATATTGACACGTTAAAGGCTTGTAATAAGCCATGTAAGACTAAAGCAATCTCATATTACTATGCTACTGTCAGTGCCGATAAGAATCACGTTGCTTTAACTAGGCAAGTTTCAACTGTTTAAAAAATACATTGCAGGAGAAATAACAATGGATAACTATTATGATGTTTTGATTATTGGCGCGGGTATTGCCGGCATTGGTGTAGCATGTCATTTGACAAGGAAATGTCCTGATCAGAAGTTTATTATCTTAGAACGTCGCCAGAGGATAGGCGGTACTTGGGATTTATTTCGCTATCCCGGCATTCGCTCAGATTCAGATATGATGAGCTATGGCTATGAATTCCGCCCCTGGACAGACACCAGTATTTTTGCCGATGGGCCCTCAATTAGAAGTTATATCAATGCAACGGCAAAAGAGTATGAAGTTGATAAGAAAATAGAGTTTGGGCTAAAAATCACTCAGACTGACTGGTCAAATACGACTCGCCAGTGGACCGTTACCGCGATTGACGAAATCAGTGGGGAAACTCGGCAATTTACCTGTCGCTTTCTCGTCGCTGCAACAGGTTATTACAACTATGATGAGCCTTATTTACCTAAATTCCCCGGCATTGAAGATTTCAAAGGCCCGGTAATTCACCCTCAACTCTGGCCTGAAGAGTTGGATTATAAAGGAAAACGGGTTGTTGTCATTGGTAGTGGTGCAACAGCAGTTACTTTACTACCTGCAATGGCACATGATACTAAACATATCACTATGCTACAGCGCTCTCCCAGTTATATCTTTTCAATGCCTGGAAGGGATAAGATAGCAGAGCTTTGCAAAGGCATTATTCCACAGCGCTGGATTTACACATTGAGCAGAAAGCGCAATCTTTTTCTATTTCGCTTAATTTATAAAATAAGTCGACATTTACCTACATTATTGAAAGCGTTTTTACTGGCATTGGCTCGCAAGCGCGTCGGCCCAGATTTTGACATGAAGCACTTGACGCCAAAATACATGCCATGGGATGAACGGCTCTGTCTTATTCCCAGCAATAACCTATTCAAGGTACTAAAAGAAGGTAAAGCCTCTATTGCTACTGACCATATTGTACGTATAACTGAAAACAGTATCTTATTAAAATCGGGCAAAGAATTACCCGCAGATATTATTGTTACAGCAACTGGGCTGAAATTACATTTTCTTGGTGGAATTGAACTCTCTATTGATGGGCAAAAGCAACAAAGTCATGATCGCATGCTTTATAAGGGAACGTTGATACAAAATATCCCTAATTGTGCCTGTGTATTTGGTTATATCAATAACGCTTGGACATTGAAAGTTGATCTATCTGCGGATTATATCTGCCGTTTATTGAACGAGATGGAGCGTCGCGATGCTACCGTTGTGACACCACATGCTCAGCCAGGTGAGATGCAGGAGGACGAACATATTTTTGGTGCTTTGCGATCTGGTTACGTAAAACGTGCAAACGACTCGCTTCCTCGTCAGGGATATAGTTCAAACTGGCAGATTCCACATGATTACAAAAAAGATAAACAAGTTTTGGGTCAGCCTATAGATGATGTCGCGTTGCAATGGAAATAACCGCCCGAAATTAATAATTATCTGAAATGGGGATAATCTACTTATCCCCAATACCATAAAACTAATGGCTCGTTATTACCCATCGCTTCGATAGCCAAGAGAAAACCAGCCCAGATATCACGCCAAAAATATGACCTTCCGTTGAAATATTCGCTTGCCACGGTAACAAGCCAAACACAATCCCACCGTAATATACAAACACGAGAATCGCAAAGAAGAAATCTTTTACTCTTCTCAGGAAAAAGGCGTTAGCCAGCAGCAATCCCCATAAGCCAAAAATCCATCCGCTGGCACCAATATGAATAGCCGTGCGCCCAAATAACCAAACTAATGTTCCGCCCATAAAGATAATAAACAGGCTGGCTAGCACATAATAACGAATGGAGTGTGTCATAAGTAATGCACTCAAGACTAATAATGCGGGAAGATTGCTGAACAAGTGCCCCCAGTTACCATGCAGGAATGGAGATAGTGGAATACCAATTAACCCTTGAGCATATCGGGGAATGATGCCGAAATGACTTAATGCGCCACCGGTTAAAGTATCAAATAATTGGATTATGATCAGTATTGCTGCTAATCCTATTAGCATATGAAAGCGTTATTTTAGCCCTGTTTTCACCGTGTTGTTGCCTTATGATTTATTGAAAATCAAAATGAACTTTGTCTCAATAAAGGTGTTATGGTCAAAGTTGACACTACGACCACCACTATATCCCGAAAGTTTGGAATTTAACAGTTTTGATGTAAAAGCTAAATTCTATTTTGACACAACCAATTCGGTTTGGTGATAAAAAACAATCATAAATAACTTATATGGACCCCCACTCTTTTTATTCTCTGCTATTCATGTAGGGGGATGAATTTAAAAACGTTTTCACTTTCTCAAGCAACTGCCACATATACTGACAGCCATGATTTCGTGTCACCGTTTCATGCCAGGGCGCGAGCATACTTTTTTACCCCCCCCCTTGAATGAACCGTAATTATATGATCTCATTCTCCTTATTTTTCTTTTTAATACTCGCCCATGAATCCGAACCAGACCCTGATTGAACATTTAACCGTTGTGAAAGAAACTCGTTCTGACATCAATCGTCAATACGAGCTGATTGATGTTATTTTTCTTGTCATCAGCGCCATTCTCGCTGGCGCTGAAGGTTGG
>NZ_CAWNWY010000030.1:0-71443 GCF_963878365.1 Photorhabdus sp. HUG-39
ACTCAAAGAGCATCGTCGCATCGCCACCCGTTATGAAAAGACAGCAAGAAATTATATCGCTATGGTGAAATTAGGTTGTATCCGCTTATTTCTTAAGGTCATTATTTAATTGAGGGACACAACCTAGAACCAATTGTCCTTTACCACTCTCATTCTGGCTCACGGGCTTATCCGAGTAGAGAAGACTTAGCTTTTTCTGTTTCACCCCAAATTCACCATGTCATTCTTTCTACTGCACCAGAGTCGCGGCTTGAACTGCGTAGCTACCGATATGTACAGGGGCATGCAGTCGAAGAAATCATAAAAATTACTCAGTGAGGAAATAATTATGTCTGTCATGGTTCATATACCGACTATTTTAAGAATATTCACCAATGACCAGAAAACGGTAACCTCTTCTGGTGAAAATGTTTGTGAACTTATTGATAACTTAGATATTTATTTCCCAAGAATTAAAGATCGTTTAGCTTCTTATTATAAGAAAAGTGCATATTTTAGTATTGAAGATAAATCTTATAACTCAATATTAATAATAAGAATATTTTATCAATTAGTCTTGTTACTTTTTTAGAATGTATTGTTTTTAATATTGATAGCTTGTAATTTGACTTCTTATAATTTTGCCTTTTTGTTTTGGTTTTCCTCATTTCTACTGAAAATATCATTGATTTTTAATATGTTTCATTCCATTTTTAATTTAATTTACCTTATTGTTTTTTTATATAAAAAATATAATTTAAAGTATTTTCTATTATAAATACTGAAAATTTATTAACTATTATCATGTTGAACATTGTTGTAAGACCAAAAATGAAATAATTTCAGCTTACTTGTAAATCCTCGACATTTTGTTAATACTTAGTTAGATTTAGCTATCTGGAAGTCTAAGCGTATAAATGGATAAAAAATCGAGGTTATAGCATGCCAATTTGTATACCGGATGAATTACCCGCAGTGAATTTTTTACGAAACGAGAATGTGTTCGTAATGACATCTACTCGTGCAAATATTCAAAATATACGTCCACTAAAGGTATTGCTGCTTAACCTGATGCCAAAGAAAATTGAGACTGAAAATCAATTGCTAAGATTACTATCCAATACGCCTTTACAGGTAGATATCCAGCTATTGAAAATAGATAACCGAAAGTGCAGGAATACGCCTGCTGAACATTTGAATAACTTTTATTGTGATTTCGAGCAGATAAAACACCAAAACTTTGATGGTTTAATTGTCACTGGTGCGCCATTGGGATTAGTCGAATTCGAAGATGTGGCATATTGGAGACAGATTGAAAGAATAATTAGTTGGGCAAAGGAACATGTCACTTCTACCTTATTTATTTGTTGGGCTGTACAAGCCGCTTTGAATATTTTGTATGGTTTGCCGAAGTTTACCAGAGAAGTAAAACTATCAGGTGTTTATTATCACTCTACTCTGGACCCTTTAGCATTATTAACTCGTGGCTTTGATGAATCTTTTTTTGCTCCCCATTCTCGCTATGCAGATTTTCCTGAACAGGTTGTTCGTGAACATACTGATCTGGATATTCTTTCCAGTTCTGAAGATGCGGGGGTGTATTTACTGGCAAGTAAAGATAAACGTATGGTATTTGTAACTGGTCATCCGGAATATGATGCTGGAACGTTGGCTAGTGAATATTTACGCGATTTAGCCGCAGGTTTGTCTCCAAAGATCCCAATAAATTATTTTCCAGATAATAATCCAGAAAGAAAACCACTGGCATCATGGCGTAGTCACGGGCATTTATTGTTTTCCAACTGGCTGAATTATTATGTGTACCAGATCACGCCATATGATCTTACCTACATGAATCCAACACTGGATTAATATCTTTATAAATGGCTGAATTTCAGCCATTTAACCCTCCTGATTTTTTCTGATTTCCTGCCATAACACCTATCAAAATATCGCACTTTTTGTAGTTTTTCTTATATAACAAAAACTTAACCAAATGATCTTGTAATTTATGGAATTAATTTCCCTAATTTAAAATGAGTAATTTGTAATATAACTAATTGTTTTTTATTGAATAAAAATAAATTTTTAAAAAAATGGAAATCGTTTTTGATTTATTTTAAATTTCTATTACTCTTATTCAGGTGTGGCTTAAAATGAGGATGAATGAATGACGCAGCAAACTTTAGCGACTGAATTATCGTTTATTAAACGATTTGGAGCAGCAGAGCAGGAAGTTTTGATACCTGAGGCGGTAGATTTTCTGAAAGATCTGGTTGTTCGGTTTATTGATGCACGGAAAAAATTGTTAGTTGATCGGGATATTTGGCAGAAGAAAATTGATGATGGTGAATTGCCTGATTTTATTTCGGAAACCAGTTCCATTCGTGAAAGTGAATGGGAAATTCAAAATATTCCAGCGGATCTCCGTGATCGTAGAGTAGAAATCACTGGACCAGTAGAACGGAAAATGGTTATCAACGCGTTGAATGCTAATGTAAAAGTTTTCATGGCGGATTTCGAAGATTCCTTAGCACCAGCTTGGGATAAGGTGATTGAAGGGCAAATCAACCTGCGTGATGCGGTTAATGGCACAATTTCTTACGTTAATGAGCAGGGTAAACAGTACCAGTTGCAATCAGATCCTGCTGTTCTGATCGCACGGGTAAGAGGGCTTCATTTACCGGAAAAACATGTTCTCTATCAGAATGAGCCAATTGCCGGTGGATTGTTTGATTTTGCGATCTATTTTTACCACAACTATAAGCAATTGCTGGCAAAGGGAAGCGGCCCCTATTTCTACTTACCAAAAATTCAGTCTTATCACGAAGCTCAGTGGTGGAGTGATGTATTCAGTTTTGCAGAAGATCGTTTTGATCTGCCGAGAGGCACAATCAAAGCAACGGTATTGATTGAAACTCTGCCTGCTGTATTTCAGATGGATGAGATTCTTTATCATCTTCGGCACCATATCGTTGGCCTTAATTGTGGCCGTTGGGATTATATTTTCAGCTACATTAAAACACTGAAAAATCATAGTGATCGGGTTCTGCCTGATCGTCAGTCTGTCACAATGGATCAACCTTTCCTCAGTGCTTATTCCCGTTTGCTGATCAAAACCTGCCATAAGCGCGGAGCATTTGCGATGGGGGGAATGGCTGCTTTTATCCCCAGTAAAGATATTGAACGCAACAATTGGGTACTAGATAAAGTCCGGGCGGATAAAGAGCTGGAAGCACGCAATGGTCATGATGGTACATGGATTGCCCACCCAGGTCTTGCCGACACGGTAATGGAAGTTTTCGATAGGGTCTTGGCAGAGCGGCAAAACCAGTTAGATATTTTCCGTGAAGAAGATGCGCCGATTACCGCAGCTCAATTACTGGAACCTTGCCCAGGCGATCGTACTGAAGAAGGTATGCGGGCCAATATCCGTGTAGCGGTTCAATACATTGAAGCGTGGATTTCAGGAAATGGCTGCGTTCCTATTTATGGTTTGATGGAAGATGCTGCGACAGCCGAAATTTCCCGGACATCTATTTGGCAATGGATTCATCACGAAAAATCATTATCTAACGGTAAAAAAGTGACAAAAAGTTTGTTCAAGCAGATGTTGGCAGAGGAAATGGAGGTTATTAAGCAAGAAGTTGGAGAAACACGTTTCAGTCAAGGGCGATTTAGCGATGCGGCCAAGTTGATGGAGCGCATTACAACTCAGGACGAGCTGATAGATTTCCTGACGTTGCCGGGATATCAATTGCTTGATTAGAGCCCATCCCATTAGGGCTACTGAGAGAAGTTTGAGCAACGAATAATAACAAAACACCATATCCGATTAATTTAACAAAGATAGGAAGTAGAAGTTATGACAATCTCCAGAACTCAACAAATCGCTCAACTGGAACAAGAATGGAAAAGTGACCGTTGGAATGGAATTATCCGTCCGTACAGTGCGGAAGAAGTGGTTAAATTGCGTGGTTCGGTTAATCCAGAACATACATTGGCACAGCTTGGTGCTAAAAAACTGTGGGAACTGCTGCATGGCATGGCAAAGAAAGGCTATGTCAACTCATTAGGTGCATTGACGGGTGGGCAGGCATTACAGCAGGCAAAAGCGGGTATTGAGGCGGTTTATCTTTCTGGTTGGCAAGTTGCGGCTGATGCTAACACCGCATCCAGTATGTATCCTGATCAGTCCCTGTATCCGGTGGATTCAGTCCCGGCGGTGGTAAAACGCATTAATAACAGTTTCCGCCGGGCAGATCAGATTCAGTGGGCGAATGGTATTGGTACTGATCATCAGGAATATATCGATTATTTTCTGCCAATTGTGGCGGATGCGGAAGCAGGATTTGGTGGTGTTCTGAATGCTTTTGAATTGATGAAAGCGATGATTGAAGCGGGTGCTGCGGCTGTTCACTTTGAAGATCAACTGGCAGCGGTGAAAAAATGTGGTCATATGGGCGGTAAAGTTCTGGTTCCGACACAAGAGGCGATTCAAAAATTGGTCGCTGCGCGTTTGGCGGCGGATGTTTCTGGCGTACCGACGCTGTTGATTGCTCGTACCGATGCTGATGCAGCCGATCTGTTAACCTCTGATAGTGACACATATGACAGTGAGTTTATTACCGGCGAACGGACTTTTGAGGGGTTCTTCCGTACCAGAGCGGGCATCGATCAAGCAATTAGTCGTGGTTTGGCTTATGCGCCGTATGCTGACTTGATATGGTGTGAAACATCAACACCTGATATTGAAATGGCCCGTCGTTTTGCTGAGGCGATTCATGCTAAATATCCCGGTAAATTATTAGCTTACAACTGTTCTCCATCGTTCAATTGGAAAAAGAATCTGGATGATAAGACTATTGCGCGTTTCCAGGATGAACTGTCAGCAATGGGTTATAAATTCCAATTTATTACTTTGGCGGGTATCCACAGTATGTGGTTCAACATGTTCGACCTGGCACATGCTTACGCGCAGGGTGAAGGGATGAAACATTATGTGGAGAAGATCCAAGAAAGAGAGTTTGAATCAATTAACCGTGGTTATACCTTCTCTTCTCATCAACAGGAAGTTGGCACGGGTTATTTCGATAAAGTCACAACGATTATTCAAGGGGGAACATCGTCAGTAACCGCATTGACAGGTTCCACAGAAGAACAGCAGTTCTGATTGTTCTATACCTTATGGATTTCAAGATGGATAGCGACGGCAAGGGAGCGAATCCCCGGGAGCATAGGTAACTATGTGACGTGACCGGGGTGAGTGAGTGCAGCCAACAAAGAGGCAACTTGAAAGATAACGGGTATATTTCTGATTCTATTCAGCCTGCAATAAGCAGGCTGAATATATTGAGGAGTTGCGATGGAGATAGATTCAGCACATTTGATAGCACAAACCATTTTACAAGGATTCGATGCACAATATGGTCGCTTTCTGGAAGTGACTTCAGGCGCACAACAACGCTTTGAACAGGCTGACTGGCACGCTGTACAGCAAGCTATGAAAAAGCGTATCAATCTTTATGATCATCATGTTGGGCTGGTGGTTGAGCAGCTTAAATGTATACATAGTGCTTTCGGATATGATGAAGAGTACATTACCAAGGTAAAGGTTGTTTATACCGGTTTATTACCGGATTATCCCCGGTTTGAAATTGCCGAGAGTTTTTTTAATTCTGTTTATTGCCGTCTATTTGAGCATCGCAATTTGACACCGGATAAATTATTTATTTTTACCTCGCAGCCTGCGCGTAGATTTCGGGATATTACTCGGCCGTTATCGCGTGACTTTTTCCCTAATGATAATCTTGCTTTAATGTTACGGACAATTCTTAATGATTTGCCGCTGCGTTTACCTTGGGAACATTTAGAGAGAGATATTCGTTATATTACAGACTACTTACAACGGACATTTCCAGTCGAAGAATTACTACAAGCGACTTTTCAAATAGCTAATGAACTGTTTTATCGCAACAAAGCGGCTTGGTTAGTCGGTAAGATCCGCATGGGCAGTCAAGTTTATCCTTTCTTATTACCGATCCATCATAACGAATCTGGGGGGATCTTTATCGATACCTGCCTGACTGATTATGCAGATGCCAGCATTGTATTTGGTTTCGCCCGTTCCTATTTTATGGTTTATGCGCCTTTGCCTGCGGCTTTGGTTGAATGGCTGAGAGAAATTCTGCCTGCCAAATCAACGTCTGAACTTTATATGGCAATCGGCTGCCAGAAGCATGGTAAGACAGAATATTATCGGGAATATCTGGCGTTTATTACCTTCTCCAAAGAGCAACTTATGATTGCTCCCGGAGTTAAAGGGATGGTGATGTTGGTGTTTACTTCGCCTTCATTTGATCGCGTCTTCAAGGTGATTAAAGATAGATTTGCGCCGCAGAAAGAGGTGACTCAGGAGCGGGTGCAGGAGTGTTACCGTCTGGTCAAAGAGCATGATCGTGTGGGGAGGATGGCCGACACACAGGAGTTTGAAAATTTCGTTATTGATAAAGCCCGCATCAGTCCTGAACTAATGGAAGAGTTGCAGAAAGAAGTGCCAGAAAAGCTAGAAGATTTGGGTGATAAAATCCTGATTAAACATCTCTATATGGAACGGCGGATGACACCGCTGAATATCTATATGGAACAGGTGGAAGAACAGAAATTGAAAGATGTCATCGAAGAGTACGGTAATGCGATTAAACAACTTGCTGCGGCGAATATTTTCCCTGGAGATATGCTGTTTAAAAACTTTGGTGTGACACGGCATGGACGAGTAGTGTTCTACGACTACGATGAAATCTGTTATATGACAGAGGTTAATTTTCGAGATATACCGCCGCCGCGTTACCCAGAAGATGAACTTGCTGGTGAACCGTGGTACAGCGTGGCGCCAAATGATGTTTTTCCTGAAGAATTCCGGCATTTTCTTTGCACTGACAGTCGTATTCGCTGTTATTTTGAAGAGATGCATAGTGATTTATTTAAAGCAGACTATTGGCGGGCGTTACAGGAACGGATTAGACGTGGTCATGTGGAAGATGTGTTTGCGTATCGCCGCAAACAGCGGTTCAGTCAACGTACTGAAATAGAAACTTACTCTATTGTCAAAGTTTCAGCCTGATTTTATTGGGAATTGGCGATTGCTATCAGTAACCGCCATTTTCACCAATAGTTAATATTATTATCCTCATTAAATTATTTCTCTAAATTAAATATATACCCTATGGATTTCAAGATGCGTCGCGGCGGCAAGGGAACGAATCCCCGGGAGCATAGATAACGATGTGACCGGGGTGAGTGAGTGCAGCCAACAAAGAGGCAACTTGAAAGATGACGGGTATAAATTAATTCCTATTTGTTTTTATTGGGTGGGATGTGAATATTTCCAATAAAAATAAACCTGGGATTCTATATGAAATATATTTCTTATTAGGAATGCATAATTGGAATGTGAGTTAAAAGCATATATTTAATGATTTCTTTAAGAAATAAAAATAGATCCACTTATTTGTAGAGGTTCTATAATTTTATAGAGTTTGGGAATCAAGGATTTTTAGCCACGGTGAGTGGTTGTAAAAAGAATTGATATTTTTGACTCGTAATTAAATACATGAAAATTCTCATATAACACACATATACCCTATGGATTTCAAGATGCATCGCGACGGCAAGGGAACGAATCCCCGGGAGCATAGATAATTATGTGACCGGGGTGAGTGAGTGCAGCCAACAAAGAGGCAACTTGAAAGATAACGGGTATATAACTTCTTGGAAGTATTTAAGGATATAATCATGGCTAGTGTAATTTTATACGGTGATAAAATTCATATTAAAAACAATTTTAATAATGGAAATGGCGGCTATCTGGATACTAATGGTTATGCAGCCGTGCAAGGCGCGAAATATAACGTATACACGGCTACTTCGCCGACTCGTGCTCCGGGTACCGGTACGGGTACATGGCAAATTTTGTCTGCGAGCGGAAAAGTCGTAGGGGAAGAGATTTACAGTGGTGATATCGTGTTTCTTTTCAATCTTTACCAGAATAATGGGGGATATCTCGGTACTAATGGTTATGCGCCATCACCTGAACTCTATAATATTTATACAGCGGATAAAGTCGCACGTCCGGTTGAGACCCTGACATGGTACATTTTTTCAGATACAACCAGTGGATATGATGGTAAAGTTCGTGAAAATGATGTTATCCGTTTTCTGAATGGTTATAATAGCGTACGTGGAGGATTTCTTGATACTTGTTTCAATGCTACTGCTGCTGGTGCATTATATAATGTATATACTTCACGTCTTTCTAATCGAGGTAACGGAACCGGTACTTGGAATTTATCAAAAGCGATTTAATCAGGATGATACTCATCGATTAGTGTTCCATTAACTAATTCTTCTATATATAAGAGTCCGGGAATATAATTATTTTCGGATTCTTTGTCTCATTTTTTATTGATATTATTTCTAAACTAGTCAAATAATTTCGTTGCTATTCTATTATATTGCCGCTAATATTTTTAGCGGAATGATAAATTAAGTTTAATTTATTAGTTTGAAAAGACAGGGCACGAAAAAATCAATGCCCTGAGAATCATATGATAATTTAAGAAAAAGAATTAACGAATCCCGCCATATTCTTTACTGATCTCTTTTGCTGCCCGGATCACCAAAGCACCAAGTTCAGTGATACGATCATCGGTGATGCGTGAGACTGGGCCGGAAATGGAAATAGCTGCAAAGGCTTGGTGATGTTCATCATAAATACAGGCAGCAATACAGCGCAGACCTAAAGCATGTTCTTCATCATCGAACGAATACCCTTGTTTACGTGCTTGCTCCAGATTTTCTTTTAAATTCGAAGGGGTTGTCTTGGTGTGTTGTGTGTAAGAATGAAGCCCTTTCTTATGCAGTAATTGAACCAGTTGGTTATCTGATAATGTTGAAAGGAATGCTTTACCAGCCCCGGAAGCATGCATAGGCAATTTACCCCCGATAGGGGCGGACATTCTCATCAATGCATTACACTGTACCTGATCGACAATAACCGCTTCATATTCATTGTGATCAAGAATAGCTAAATTCACGGTTTCACCGGAATCCTCCATCAAACGGCGGAGGATCGGGTGAATGAGTGCCAATAAATTTCGGCTCTGTAAGAAACTACTGCCGATAATAAAAGTGTGAGAACCGATAACCCATAATCCTAAATCGCCAATCTGACGGATAAAACCGTGTTGTTGCAAAGTGGTCAAAAGGCGGTGAGTGGTGGAATTTGGTAATCCGGCTTGTTGGGCTAAATCAGTCAGGGCGATACCACCGGGTGACTCGGAAATATATTCCAAAAGAGTCAATCCGCGACTTAATGACTGTACTTGCCCATTAGCAACAGCATTATTCGCCGTAATCTTAGTCTTTTTTGTTTTTTTACTGGTAACGGCAGTGCTCATCGAAATACCCTCTGAATAATAAGATGGAATTCATTTTCATTTCTCATTATGGATGATAAACCTGAAAAACACTCATCCGATGTGTGGAAAATGCTACCTGCCATTGAGATTTCCTTAAATCTCAATGGCAGGTTTCAAATCATCATGATAGTTAACTCACTATAAATGTACAAGATGATTAAGATGGAAATGATTTCCTATCTATGGATATAAAAAAGCGACATTTTTGATGCAGCACGATATAAGCCAATAAACTTGCTAGTACTTTCTGTGTGTAAATTGGATTCGTCTTATTAAAGTAATCTTCGTAGAATATGAATATTTTTAGGAATTGACTCATTATATTAATAGTATTTTAGTGGAAATAATTTATAAATAACATCTCTTAATGATGTGTATTAAATAATACCTTGATGAATTTATAGGAAATAGGGTTTTTATCTAACTATTTTTTGATTATATAATTACAAAAGAGCGTCTGTTATTGTTAAAAATAATGTTTTATATTGTTTTAAATTGGTTTGAGTTATTTGGATTGATTTTATACCCGTCATCTTTCAAGCTGCCTCTTTGTTGGCTGCACTCACTCACCCCGGTCACATAGTTATCTATGCTCCCGGGGATTCGCTCCCTTGCCGTCGCGATGCATCTTGAAATCCATAGGGTATATATATTTTCATTTTAATTATAAAAATATGAGAAAATATTATTAATTATATCAAGAATAATATTTTGTTACTATTTTGTCGGAATGGGAGAGTTTAATGAAACGCATTTTTTCGATTATCTGTTTTTTAGCAACTTTAATTATTGCGATTATTCAGGGCATCGGTTTGGTACTTCCTGATAAAGTCCCTGTTGAATATTTTAAAGAAAATGGATTCAAGAATGTGATGAGAACGCTTGGTGTTATTGCTGCGGAACCTCATCCTGCGGCTTCAACACAGCAAGCGTTAGTTCGGGCTTACCTGATTAACGAAATGAATGATATGGGATATAGCGTCACTGAACAGACATTTCATTACACGGCGGATGATTTGGCCTCTCGGCAGAAGAGAATATATTCAAACTTCAATAGTCAACAACGCCGAGCTTTTGATAAAGAGTTTGCCAGGATAAATACAGGCAACTTTGCAAAACAAGTGGGGGAACAATCAGAATTAACTGGAACGAATCTTATCGCAAAGTTGGAGGTTCCTTCGTCAGAAGGAACTTTATTATTCGTTTCACATTATGACAGTGTTAGAACTGCGCCAGGAGCCAGTGATAATGGTATAGCTGTCGCCTCGGTACTCCAATTAATGCGGGATCTTGCTAAAAGGACGGATATAAAAAATAACGTTATATTCTTATTCTCTGATGCTGAAGAGTTGGGATTACTCGGTGCGCATCACTTTGTTAAGAATATTAATGAGATCGCTACTCAACCAATAGATGTTGTTTTTAATTTTGATGCTCGGGGAAATAATGGCGTGCCACTCTTATTTGAGACATCGGCAAAAAATCTTGCTCTTGTTTCAGAATGGAATCGGAATGCTTATAAGCCGGTAGCTTTTTCATTTAGTCCCATCGTGTATCAAATGTTGCAGAATAACACAGATTTTAGTGTCTTTTTGAATAAAGGGTTTACCGGGATGAATTTTGCTACGATCTTGGGTTATGAGCATTACCACCGTATGAGTGATACTGTTGAGAATCTTAACCTTGGAACTTTGTGGCGATATCAGCGAACGATTCGGGATTTGGGAGCGCATTTCGCGGTAAAAGATGAGATTAACTTATTTAAAGAAAGTGTAGATGCAGTTTACTTTCCTGTGCCCTATATTGGGCTTATTATCATATCTATATTTTCCGCTTTTGTTACAGGTATTTTAACATTTTTACTCTCTATCTCATTAGCGATAAGAAATATATTTTTTTCATCTTCACTCCGAACTGTATCAAATATCCAGAGCATTTTAAGGATACTTGCTGGATTATTTAGCCTTGTCGCAGCATTAGTTGTACCCACAGCATCTTATCTTATTACATTGCCTGTTTTGTTGTTTTTATTAACGGATTTGATGTCGCGGGAGTTCAATAAATTTAGCGTTGCGTTGATTTTATTAATTATCTGTACTTACATTACATGTATTCTCTATGTTCCAATTATATACCTTGTTTCTGTTGGATTACATGCTCCTGTAGTGGGGGGCGTGCTCGCTATTCTGCCAATGCTTATTTTGGGATTTAGTATAGCCAGTCTTTGGAAGCGAATAACTTAATTCTATACCCGTCATCTTTCAAGTTGCCTCTTTGTTGGCTGCACTCACTCACCCCGGTTACATAGTTATCTATGCTCCCGGGGATTCGTTCCCTTGCTGTCGCGATGCAACTTGAAATCCATAGGGTATATAATTAAAGTTAATATAAAACCAGTCATAGAGCAGAATGGCTGGTTAATTTCATAAACTAAATAGTGGTAATGATATAATTCATGAGCATTAATAATTTTGCCATGTAAAGTATATAAGGAATTAATATAAGCGGATTTGTGAAAATAATGTTGGTAAATAATTTTTTGAATATATTTTTAAATTGATTCATGAATAAATTTCATTTTTTTATGTGTTATTTAAACTAAGATTATCTCTTATTACTATTAACTGCTTGTTATTTTACATGGTTATAGCTTTCTATCAATACTATTTCATGTAAATTCAATACATTTAAAATTGATATTTTATTATTGATTTATAACTTATTTATTAATATTTAAATGGTATGATTTACATTTTAAACTAAATTTTTCTAATGTGTAAAATAATTTTTCCAGCAAATAATTTATAAAATAATATATGTTTCTTGCTTTATCTATAGCCTGTTACTAAGAAAGTATAAGGGGCTTTTATATTGTTTAATAAAAAATTAGAAAATCACTAATAACCCGGCGATATGGACAAGAATTTGATACTTATCGCATTGAAAATAAAATTTTTTTGGCGGATTTATCGCTAATGCCAGTCACTGGGGCGTGATGTAGTTATTGGGGGCATATAGATATGAAAAATAATATTAACGGTAATTATTTTAAAGTGGCTGGCAATTTCCTCTGTAATTATAAGGTTTATCAGGGAGATAGTAATGGCAGAGTTGTTATATTGTTACCTGCTATTGGTGTGGAAATCAGGAAGTATGACGCTTTAATACAACAACTGGTAAAAGAGGGTTTTCAGGTTGTCACTGCTGATATGCCAGGTTATGGAGACAATCAACCTAAACCAAGTCGAAAAAATGACTATAACTATTCCGACCTGTTGCAGGATTATCTTCCGGCAATGTTAGACAAGTCTATTGAGTTAAATAGCAATAAAATTCCTATTATTTTTGGTCACAGTCTTGGGGGGCATATTGCGACGATCTTTGCCTGCTCAACTGACAGGCCATTTTCTCTGTTTTGTGTGGCAACTGGGAACGTGTGGTATAAGAATTGGCAGGGAATGGGGAGGGTACAGATAATAACAGCAGCTATTGTTTTTAACATTCTGACTGTGTTATATGGTTATCTCCCTGGGAAAAAGATTGGTTTTGGCATAAGAGAAGCTAAGGGGTTAATGCGGGACTGGTCCAAAACTGCTTGTACGGGAAATTATGATCATGTCCGTGCTTATAAGGGGAAGGAGAATAAGCATTTATCCAAGGCCATTTATATCTGTTTTAAAGGAGATAATTGGGCTCCGTTGAAGTCTACTCAAGTATTAGCAAGTCTTATACCTAATGCAGAAGTTAGGGAAATAACTTTGTCTCTCAAAGGTAATCCTCACAGTGCCTGGATTAAACAGCCAGGAGATATTATTGCAATCATGAAAAAAGAAATGATGGAGAATAGCGATGATTAATACATTTAAAATTCTGCGTTGGGAGTTTTTGGGATTGTTTTTTATCAGTTTATTTCTGACTTGGCAGCTTGAGAGTTATATAAATTGGTGGCAATTTATTGTGTTATTTTTTCTGATTGATATTATTGGTTATTACCCAGGGCGGATCTGGAGTTTACTGAATAAAAAAGAAACTCCTCCTCCAGCTTTTTATACCATTTATAATATTTGCCACAATTTATTCACACTCAGTGTGATTAGTTTGCTCTGGATCTGGTTCTTTAAGGACAATTACAGCGTTATTGCACTATTTGTTCATATCTGCCTGGATCGAGGTGTACTGGGAAATTTTCCTAAGTTATCTATTAATATATTTAAGCAGCCCACTATTCATTGAAATAAATCATTATATACCCTATGGATTTCAAGTTGCATCGCGACGGCAAGGGAACGAATCCCCGGGAGCATAGATAACTATGTGACCGGGGTGAGTGAGTGCAGCCAACAAAGAGGCAGCTTGAAAGATGACGGGTATAGAGAGATAACTTATTGGGAGAGGAATTTATATTATGAATTTAATTAAACAGGCATCGGAAGTAGAAATGCGGGCAAAAGATTGGGGCTTGGATGAATGGTTCACTGAACAGATAAGTGTTGAACAAAGAAAAAGAACCTATTATGCCAATGATCCTAAATTAACCTATTTGCCGGGTGATTTACGGGAGTCTCTGATCAGGGAACTTTCTTTTAAATCGATGTCGGAATATGAAGCAACGAAAGCATTATTGTTACTTGCAGATAAGGCTCCTGACAATATCAACTTTGATTATATGCTGACTCAGATATTTGATGAAGGTAGACATGCTAAATTATTCAGAGAACATCTGGTCAGAATAGGTTTTGCGGATATCGACAATGTGGCCGGAAAAATGGAAAGCCTCTTACGAGGAAAAATGACCAATATGTTGGAAACATTGAGAACTTATTTCGATAAGTGGGTGGTGTTGAAAAATGACTATATTGCAGGCGTGTTAATTATTACTGTTGTTCTGGAAGGCGTACTTGCGCCAACGTCAGAACTCAGCGAAATCAAGTGGCGCCCTTTTGATATTGTCGCCGCCGAGACACAGGCCAGAGCCAATGCTGATGAATTAAGACATCTGACAGTGTGTGCAAATATCGTCAAGATGGCACTCGAAAATGATAGTTCTCTAAAGCAATCGGCTCTTGAGTGTATAGAAGAAGGGCTGGCGTTATGGAGCCAGGTATCTGTTGGTGACTTGTTTGTAGAGCGTGAAATGTTCTATCAACGGGGTATGCAGAACCATTTGCGCTTTATTGAAGGTTATGAATTAGTGCCTGGGATGTTGTTGTCCGATTCTACGGTGGAATCTCGCCTTGAGCTATCTCATTCCTTGGTTGAACGGATGCAGCAGTCACGCCTTAAGTACATGGGTTTAGTGTAGATATTGGCCTTATTCAGTAGGTTGTTTGAATAGGCTAAGGAGAATTAAAAATGACAAATATTGTTGAAGAACTTAGGAAGAATAGCGGGAAATACCAACATTTGACACCAGATAGATTGAAAAGATTGTTATTGGGTTCTGAGGCCGCTTCACAATGCCTACGTTTGATGGCTCAATCTAATATGGATGGGCTTCATCAAGTCGGTAATACTATCCGTGAAGCCTCTGCATGGCTTCCCGCTGTTGGTATTGCCTTAACAATGCATAATCATATTGTACTGGCTTGCAGTAAATTTCCTGACATATTCGAAGACAGCAACGTATTATTGAATGAAGTTATGGCATCAAAAGCATTGGTTGCTTCCGCTTTTGCAGAAGGTGTGCCTGGAACGAATATTTTTATACCATCGCTTAAAATGCATTCTAAAGAGGGAAAGTTGTTTGTTAATGGTTCGAAGAAACCTTGTTCCTTATCTTCGATTGCTGACTATTATGTGTTATCGGTCTGCGATACTGATAATAATAATGATATGAGGATAGTATTGGTTTCTAAATCGGATCAGAATTTTAAGGTTATTCCTTTCTGGCGACTGGGGATTATGGCTGAAAGTGATAATCAAGAAGTTAAATTTTCGGATACCGAAGTTTCATTAAAACGACTTTCTCATTATAAAGGGATTGAACAACAGATGCTGCTTTCCTGCGGTTTATCACTGTTTAATTATTTTGCCGCAAATACTTATTCTGGAATTCTTGATGGGCTGACTCGTTTTATTCCTGAGAAAGTAGTAGAACAGCACCCAATTAAATATACCCTGACCCAAGCTGATTATAAGATTAATGTTATTCTCGGTCAGATGTTGATTATTTCCTTTTATGCTAGCCAGGATGAAAATGCCGTCCATAAGATTCTCGCGTTACGTTATACCTTGGAAAATATCCTTGAGGAGACTGCCAGTTTCATATTCCGATGTTGCGGTGGGATTAAGGTAATGACAACACCGGAAATTATGAATTTCTATTTGGCAGTACAGTTATTTAAATTTCATCCGATAGGAGAATTCCAAATGATTAACCAGATCATGCAGCAAACTTAATTACTTTTAGAATCACCTATTTATAACTCAAGGATTTTTCCATGCTGTTTACAGCATGACTTTGTGCACCTAAAAAAAAAGAGAGAGAAAACTATGTTTGTTAATCAATATCGTGAGAGTTTATTGAACTCTGTGGGCCTTGAACTGGATATTAAGTCTGCTCAAGATAACCAGCTTACATTATCGGATGGCCGGGTTGTTAAGGATTTTTTGGCTCAATATGGTGCTCTGCCATTTGGACATAATCCTGATTTCGCTATCGCTGAAATTGACAGATTCACTAAAGATAAAGAGCCTATCTTCTTTCAGCCCAATATTCACAAAAAGGTACGTCTATTGGCTGAAATGCTTGCAGAGCAAATAGATAAGGAAAAATATACCCACTGTACTTTTACTAACAGTGGTGCTGAAACAGTAGAAGCTGCGATTAAATTTACCCGTCTGTTTACTGGCAGAAAACGTATTCTGAGTTTGCATCGCAGTTTTCACGGAAAAACCTATTCGGCATTATCCGCTACGGGATCAAATCGGTTTAAAGCCGATTTCATTTACGATGATAAATTATATGAGCAGGTTGATAGCGAAGATTTAGATGAAATAAAAAGAAAGCTAGAGAGCCGGGAATTTGCCGCATTTATCATTGAACCGGTGCAAGGAGAAGGTGGAATGAAAGTGATTCCACCAGATACGTTGTCCAGTATTTTGGCACTGTGTAAAGACAATGGCACATTGTCAGTATTTGACGAAGTTCAGACGGGTATCGGTAGGCTTGGGGCATTTTGTGCGGCCACGCTCTACGCTTTGAAACCGGATGTTATCCTGTTTTCTAAAGCATTGGGGGCAGGTATCTCACCAATTGGTGCGATGTTATATTCAGATGAGTTTTATTTATCCGAGTTCGATAGGAAACATAGCTCCACTTTTGCCAATAACGTTCTAGCCGCAACGATGGGGATTGCTGTTATCGAGCATCTGACTAAAGATGATGGTAAGGCGTTAACCCATATTCAAGAAGTCAGCCGTTATGTTGATGAATGCCTTGAACAATTGTCTGCTAAATATCCAGAACAATTTTACTGGCACGGGGCTGGGTTGATGCGTGGTCTTGAAATACAGGACAGCAAAGCGGCTTCCAACATATTTATCAATTTCAGTCAAAGAAGCGGTGGCCTGGCTTATATCATTTGTAGTTTCTTATTGAAACATTATGGTCTTTTCACCATGCCGTTAATGTCTCGCCCTTGTTCTGTACGTTTTGAGCCACCGCTTAACGTTTCCAAAGAGGATATTAAGACGTTTTTCACCGCTTTTGATGAGGTATGCCAACTCGTTGAGAATGGACGATATGACATTCTTTTTTCACACTTGATAGATATACCTATTGCGGATCTCCCACCCGCTTCGGTGAGTTATCCGATTTCAAAAAATAACAACTTGGCCCAGATTAAAGCGCCTATTCCTGGATTGATTGAGGGTAAGAAATTTGCTTTCTTGATTCATACCACTTCGGTTAATGAGCTCGCTCATTCTTATTGCTTGTCAATAAAGGAGAATTACACGCTGGAGCAGCAGAAACAGCTCGGTAATTGGATCACACAGGTTTCCTCGATCGATTTTAATCCTGATGTCGCTATTGAGTTTGGTGTCGAAAGTTCAACGGCCTATGCTAATGGTATGCTCATTTTTTCACCCATTAGTCCCGAAGATATGATGGCATTGTCAGCGAAAGAACGGGCGGTATTGATGAGGGAATATCTTGATGTGGCAGAGAAAAATGGCGCTGAAATCGTTGGCTTAGGTGCTTATACCTCGGTTATTACTAATGGTGGTAATAGCCTGGTGAATAATCGGCAGGGTCGGATATTGACTAATGGCAACTCTCTGACCGCGGTGGCGGTGATTGAGGGGATACGCTCAATGTTGATTGAGAATGCATCCCGGCAAACATTGGCGGTAGTGGGTGCCAGAGGCTCCGTAGGCAGGCTTTCAGTCATCGGCTTAGCTCATAATTTTGGCCGGATTATCTTGGTTAGCCGCCCCAATAAAGCACGCATATTGCTCTCTGAACTGACCAAGGCGCTTCTTTCCGCAGTGTTAAGGACTCATGATGTTATCCAGCCAGATTCGGTCATGGATAAGATGAGAAAATGGCTTTTTAAACAAAATCCGGGGGTGACAGATGCACAAATATTACATCAGCAAGTTCTTGAAGTCGTTGGTACCTTTGGTTTGGAAGCGATAGATAGTTATGAACATTCTTTGAGTCAGGCTGATTTTATTGTTTCGGCAACAAGTGAAGGTAAGCCTTTCTTGAATACACATTATTTGAAAGATTCTGCCATCGTTTTTGATGCGGCCAGACCTTTCGATTTCATTCGTGATGGCAACCATCAAATTTACGAGGGGGGATTGGTCTATCAGCCTGAGAAAGTGGTTTATAGCGATTGTAACGTGATCGATGTACCTGCGGGGGTCAATCTCGCCTGTTTATCAGAAACTATCGCTGTGGCGCTTGAAGGGGTGAGTGTTCATCAAAGCATCGGTAAATCTATTGATTATAATGATGCATTGGCGATTCGGGATATTGCCAGGAAGCATGGGTTCATCCCTGTCCAGTATTCCCGAAATAATCAAGGTGAGCGTTATGAGCATGTTGCTTGATGCTCCCCAGATTATTGCCACTGGGAACGCTCAAGATGTTCTTGGCAACAGCCATCTCAGAAAAGTGCTTTGCTATGCAAAGCACCCGTTGAGTAGCCTGTTGTTCAATAGTGAAACATATTGGTTTACTAATCAAAAGGGGGCTATTGGTTTCTTTCAGGACAAAAATCTGCATATGTGTGTAGGCGGTATTTTGGCTCCTGGCGAAGAACGAGCTGCACTTTTACACTCTTTTCTCAACTTCACCAGAGAAAAGCGGGCTTTCCCGGTTTTTCTGCACGGTGATGAGAGTGATTTTGTGTTGTTGAAAAATAATGGCTTTTCTGTGAACCAGCTTGGAGCGAGTTATTCATTGAGCCTTGATGGATATGATATGAAAGGCAAACGGTTTCAGCAGCTTAGAAATAAAATCAGTAAATCCAGAAGAGCGGGGATTTCCGTTCGAGAGATCTGCTCGCAAGAGGAATATTATCGATTTAAACCACAACTAGAACATATTAATCAGCTTTGGCTGAAAGAAAAACACGCTAAGGCCCTGAAAAAATTGGTGATTGATTTCAATACGGTGGAAGTGAGTTCAGGCCAGCACAGAGTCTATATTGCAACTCAGGGAGAACAAATTCAGGCATATATTGTTTATAGCTACACTTGGGGGGAGACATCGGGATGGTTTCATAATCTATCTCGAAAAAAACCGGATATACCCGACGGCACGATGCAATTTATTAATGAAACGGCGATTAATGACTTCCTGAAAGAGGGTGTAGTTTCCTACCTTCATTTGGGCTTCACCCCCTTGGTGGAGTTCGGCGAGGAGGAATATTTCAATGACTCGGCAATCTTTTATAAAGTTGCTAAATGGTTGTCATCAAAAGGCGGTATTGTTTATCCTGCTGCTTCGCAACGTCAATATAAAATGAGCTGGCGGCCGTCGTTAATTGAACCAGAATATATTGCTTTCCCCAGAGGAAAGGCCATGAAGGCATTATGGTCAACATTGCGAACGACCAACAGTATTTAATGTTATAAAAAGCCTTTTTTTAATATTAGGTAACAGGTGATCAGTCTGGGGTGAAAATACTGGGCTGATCACCTGTCATAGGGTATGTTTTCTATGGTGAACCTATTTTCACTGAGCATATATATTTAAAATTATTTCTTTCTTTATAGGTTGTTTATACCTTATTTTCCTTCCTGTTTTCGGATTTTTGTTAATTATTTTATAATTTCACATTCATTATTGTTATATCTTGACAGTAAAGATTTTGTATCGACTTTACTGTTATTGGTGACTGGAAAGTTATCAATATTGATAAATTCACTGGGTATCATATAGGAGGGTAAATTCTTTTTAAGAAGGTTAACTAAATTTTCCTTATCAATAATGGTTTTGAATTTACAGAAAGCAACCAGGCGAACAATAGAACCATCTTCTTTTTTTAATGGCAAAACAACAGCACTATCAACAATGGGAAGATTCATCAGCCTTTCTTCAATTTCATGTAGCTCAATGCGATAGCCATTTAGTTTTATTTGGTTATCTTTCCTGCCAAAGCAATACCAGATATTGTCAATTAATTTGCCGATATCTCCGGTTCGAAAATTTCTTATTCCATGTTGATTAATGGTCAATCTATTATTATCTTCCGTTTTAGCGCCAATATATTTTCTCATAACATGAGCGCCAGAGATGACAATCTCGTCATTTTCTAATGTTAGAGTCGAGCCTGATCTTGACTCTCCAATTGGCAATAATTCCATATCCGAATGGAGATGTTGATCGCTAATTTCAATTATTGTTGTTGCCACGGTAGCTTCTGTGGGACCGTAAGTATTATAGATAATGGCAGATGGAAATCTTTTCCTTAAATACTTAACGAGATTTTTACTTAGAATTTCGCCACAAAATAGGAAATGTTTTAGATTTTTTAAAAAGGAATAATTAAAATTTTGCGATAGCAATTGCTTATAAGAAAAAGAAGGTGTGGAAACCCATACTGTTGGTTGATAATGATTTAAAACTTGATAGAATTTTTCAGAATCAGTCGTTGTTTCTTGAGAAATGCAAATACATGTGCCACCGTATACCAATGTGCCAAATGTTTCATACATGGATAAATCAAAATTAAATAGCGCTTGATTCATGAAAACAGGTTTTTCACCAAGTTTGAAATCATTGTACATCCATCGCATAAGATCATAAACGCTTTCACGTCCAATGACTACGCCTTTAGGTTTTCCTGTGCTACCGGATGTGAACATGATATAGGCAACATGATCTTCATCAAATTCAATATAATCAACGTTTGTTGTTTTGAATTGATTGTTAATCACATCGTAGTAATAAGGCGTGTTGGATAGTGATGCAATTTCTAACAAGCGTTGTGTTGGATAAATTATATCGATTGGAATAAATGGGATTTTATAGGTTATACATGCATAAATTGAAACTAAAAAATTAGCTTCTTTGTGTCCGTATAAGATCAAAGGCGTGTTGCGGTTTAAATTTAATTCTAAATATTTAGAATGCCACTTTTTAATTTCATCATATAAATCACGCCAATAAATGACTTGATCTGAACCCACGATGACGGGGGTGTCTGGATGAGAAGGCGCTATGATTCTATCGTTAATGAATAAATCAAAGTTTGATTCACTATATTCGTTGAGATATTTCATTTTATAAAACTGTATCCACTAAATATATATAAAGAAAAACAAATTAAAGTTAACGTTATCAGTCTGCCAAAGAAAGAGACGATCTTTTTATTTAGGATATTAGCGATATTTTCTTTATCTCTGGTGTAATTAATTAAACAGTTATGCATTACTGAGTAAGAACCAAATAAAGCACCACTTATAATGTAATTAAGTTCTAGTCCATTCCAAATACCCATACAAAATAATGTGATGAAAATACTGATATTCTGGGCAAAAAGTCTATGATTTTTGAAAAATTCTTTCTCCATTAGCATCTTATATAATGGCATAAAGATGACGTCTCTTAACCATTCAGATAAACTAATATGAAATCTACGCCAAAAGTCCTGTGGATTTTTGGCTAAAATTGGATAATGAAAATTAATAGGTAAGTTTATTCCAAATAGCTTGCCGGCGCCACAAGCCATATTAGTATAACCTGCAAAGTCAAAATATAAGTAAAAACTATAACTTATAGCAACTACTAAGTATGATTCAATCGTGTCTTTATTAATATAGTCAGATAAAAATACGTTATAGATAATGGCGGCGAATAAAAATTTCTGAACTACACCATATAATATTTGTCCAGCACCGGCAAACCATTTTTCTAAAGAGACTGGCACTGGTAATTCAAGTAAATCACGTTTGAAGCTGTTCCATCTATACATAGGGCCAGCCAGCCAAACTAATGGTAGGAATAAATAGGCAAAATATTCATAAATTACTATTTTCTGTTGCTTGCTAGAGAATAAAATGACATCTATAGCTCTGAATGTAAAAAAGGATAAACCGATAACACTAAGTAGATGACTAAATTCCAAATTTAATTTAACTAAAAATAAAGGTGAAATTATTAGCAGAGAAGATACTAATTTATTAATTATGTTCTTTTTGAAAATTAAAGTTATTAAATAGAAATAAACAGATAATGCTATAGGTATATAAATTTTATATCTAAAAATAATACACCAGCAAATAATAGAAAGTACACTTAATGCAATTTTAGAGTTTATTTTTTTATTAAAAAATAGAAAAAATAAAGAAAAAACAAATGAGGCTGAAAATAGATAAATGAAAAAGTTAAAATTTGCAAACATGTTTTTTTATGCCTTTTTTATTCTAAAATTGCTGATATTCATATTTTACTTTAACTTCACTGCTACCATTGACGATAGAATCAGAATGATAAAATAAGGTAAGCATTAGAAAAAGATATAATAAAAAAGCCTTTATAAAATATTTCATTTCGCAAAATGTTCCACAATAGCTTTATCAGTTAATAACCAACCATATTCCCCCATATGCATAATATCAGTTAATACTCCTGGCTGATATTGCTCTTCAATAAGATTTAAATATCCCATGCCGTGAGATTTTATTTTCTCTGATATAATATTTTCAACGGGATTAAAGTTATTTGTATCTGTGTATACATAAGGGTTTAATGGCTGCATAATAAATAGAGCATCTACATTATATTTCGATAATAAATCTAATAAGTTGTCAAGAGCATGCATTTCTTTGCTGTAATTGATGCCATTAGGAAAAGCTTTTTTACTTTTTTTATCCTTTACATACTTTTCATAGTATTTTTTATTTACCCATTGCGTCTCTTTGCTCATATTGTTAAGTTCAATATTTTTAGCATCATTAGCTAAATCTAGCCATTGAACTTCGGTATTGACAATTTTAAATTGTTTTTTCATTAAAGGATCTTTATGAAGGACATAAATATTGTCAGCTTTAATTGCATGATTGTCGGTTATTATGTTTTTGATATTTATTCTTGCCTCTGCTATATAATCTAAAATGTTTGCAACTGACGACGCTATTATATTGTCTTTATGAATTAACTTTAATTGGGTAGAATTTAGATTTTCAAAGTTATCTTTGTTTTCATTGAGATAGTTTGAAAATATATTTTTTGCATTTTCATCATTTGCGAGTTTATTTGCGATATAGGATGGAAAATGAGAATTGTATGCTTGTGGTAGTAGATCTGTTTTTTCAAACCATCCCGGAGATAGAATAATAACAATTCTACTATCCTTATTTAAATATTCTTGATAAGCTGATAAATAACCATAAATTGCTAATAATTCAAAATGCGCTTTACCAATGCCTATTGTGGGAATGTTTAAATTTTTTGTTAAAAAATGGTATGGAATGAATTTATGTGTTCTACTTGTTAATTCAGAAGATCCAAATAAAATAACATGATTATTTTTAAATCCGTATTCAAGTAATTTTTCTTTTGAGAAATCAATGGCATTGTGTTGATCTGTAATAGTAGGTATATAGTTGATCGATTTACTATCGTCTTCAATATATTTGTATTCTACTATTTTCGAGTTGAAATTGTTTATAAATATAATAATAGATGAAAAAATAATTGCTGCGAATAATAACGCTGCAATATTAATAGATATCTTTTTTAACATCATTTTAAGTTGTTTAAATAATTGATAATTGATTTAGGGGTTTCGAGAATAGATTCAGCATCAGTTGCTGATATGTAGCAATCGAATTCCTCTTGTAATGCCAGAATGAGATCGACTGTAGTGATTGAATCTATTAAATTTTGCTTCAAAAGTTCATCATCTAACTCAACATTTTTTCTGGCAATCTTGTTGACTATCGATAATACTTGCTGCTCAAGTTCCATATATGATCCTTTTATACCAAGATTATATTTGTATGATTTATTGATATTCGTAATAGCTACCGCACAAGCTAAAGTACATTTGCTTGCTAATATCACTGTTGTTTCTCATTTCATTTGATTGATTTTTCATATTGTTATTAGGCAGTATGGAATATCAATACTTCAGTTTTAATCTTCATGCATACTAATTGATAGCCCTTTTTTTATCAAGATCATATAATTGTTCTACGTATAATTTCCCTAATAAATGAGAAAATAATGTTTTTTTAAAATCTCCCTGTGATTTTCCATCCCTCAATATAATTAAATGTGTAAGTGAAAATGCTAACTAATTCACACAGGGATTTACAACAGAAACTATTTAAAAAGAGATAGAAAAATTAAAATAAATTTTTCATGATCCTGCCGGTGAATCTGCATTTCCGTACTAAAGAAAATGAAGAAAGAGGGAGTATTACTATTATGAGGTTGCTGTAGCAGTGTAGTATAAGATTCCGCTCAGTCTTTTGGCTGAGCGAAATATCAAATACCTGAAAAATTATACTTATTCAAACAAACGCTGATGAAGTGTTTGAACAATTTGCTCTGCATCTTTACCTTGAACAAGCAAGCATAGGTTATGGTTACTGGCGCCATGACTGATCATACGAAGATTGAATCTTTCCAGCACACTAAAAACCTTTTTTCCTAATCCGTTGGTTTGAGAAAGCTGATTACCAATAATTGCCACCAGCGCCAGATCTTCTTCCACTTCAACCCGACACAGTGTCGAAAGCTCCGTCATCAATGCATTGGTCAGCAGGCTGCCATTTGTGCTAGCGGAGCCAGTGGTGTCGAGTGTTAATGCCACATTGACTTCGGAGGTGGTGATCAAATCCACTGAGATATTATGGCGTGACAAAATGGTAAATATTTCAGCCAAAAACCCCTGTGCGTGTAGCATTTTCAGGCTGTGTAGTGTCAATAACGTCTGTTTCTGGCGCAGGGTAATAGCGCGGAACTGTGGTGGGGCTTCTGTGGTATCACAAACCAGCGTACCGCCGGCCTGTGGGTTTTTGCTAGAGCCGACAAATACTGGAATGCCA
This sequence comes from Photorhabdus sp. HUG-39, assembly GCF_963878365.1. Classification (NCBI taxonomy): domain Bacteria; kingdom Pseudomonadati; phylum Pseudomonadota; class Gammaproteobacteria; order Enterobacterales; family Morganellaceae; genus Photorhabdus; species Photorhabdus sp. HUG-39. The sequence goes on from NZ_CAWNWY010000030.1 coordinate 24,972, forward strand.
CAGCGAATAGCAGGAAACAGGGTTGCCGGATGTAGGATTTTGGCGCCAAAGGTTGCCATCTCCGCCGCTTCATCAAAGGCAATCTTATCAATTCGTTGGGCAGTTGGAACGACTCGCGGGTCAGTGGTATAAATGCCCGGAACATCTGTCCAGATATCAACGCGTTTCAGGCCAAGGGCTTCTCCCAAGAGTGCCGCAGTATAATCGCTGCCACCGCGCCCCAGTGTAGTGGTACGGCCGTTCTCTTCACGACCAATAAAACCTTGGGTGACAACCAGGCTATTTTTCAGATGTGGTAAGAGATGTTCCGTTGCCAACGATTGAAGTTGTTCATGGTTTGGTTCTGCACGGCCAAAACTATCGTCGGTATACATCACTTTGCGTATATCAAACCATTCGGCATTTTTCCCTCGCTGGCGGAGCAATTCGGTAAACAATCGTGTGGACATCAGTTCACCGTGGCTGACTAATTCATCTGTCAGAGCCGCAGAGGTTGCCAGAGATGCGGCTTTAGCAAGGGTTTTAAGATTTTCCAGTAGACGATCAATCTCTTGACGAATCGTATCGGATTCATGCAAACGATCAATAATTGCGTATTGAATGGAGTGGATCTGTTTCAAGTAGTCAGCCCGCTTATCTGCATCGCAGCCTTCCGCTAATGTAACTAATAAGTTTGTTATACCGGCAGAAGCAGACAGCACAACCACACGCACTGCTTTATTTGCCAGTACGATATCTGCACTGTTATTCATGGCATCGAAATTTGCCACGCTGGTACCACCAAATTTTGCGACTACATGCCCGCCAATTTCTGGGCATTGGGATGAAACAGCACTCATTGCGATAACCTTCTGTTAACTGGATAGTCTTTTAGAAATATCGGGTTAACGGGTTTGAGTCAATGGAGTGAAGAGTGACATCAATATCTTTCATGACGCGATGAAAATCATAAAATAAATTGAGGATAGTAGAGAGGGGCGATTGTTTTTTGTACGCTTCGGCAAATGGAACTAGAAAAACTTAATCGTTTTGACCAATATCAGCGATTAAAGGAAAAGAGGCTCGAATCACAGAATTACAGGTTACAATCTTTCTTTAACTCCCAATTAATTACAGTCAGTTGATAGAGAGCATAGCTATGAAAAACATCAATCCTAGTCAAACCTCAGCTTGGAAAGCGTTAGAACAACATTTTGCGCAGATAAAGGATATTCACCTACGTGAATTGTTTGAACAGGAACCAAATCGTTTTGCTAAGTTCTCAGCAACATTCGATGACCAGATCCTGGTAGATTTTTCAAAAAATCGCATCACAACGGAGACATTAGAAAAATTACAGGCACTTGCTAAAGAGACGGATGTTGCCGGGGCGATTCGCGGTATGTTTTCGGGTGAGAAAATTAACCGTACGGAAGATCGCGCTGTATTGCATATTGCGCTACGTAATCGTAGCAACACCCCGATTGTGGTTGATGGGGAAGATGTTATGCAGCAAGTCAACGCGGTGTTGGCAAAAATGAAAGATTTCAGTGAACGCGTAATTAATGGCGAGTGGAAAGGTTATACCGGTAGGGTGATTACTGATGTGGTGAATATCGGTATCGGTGGTTCAGATCTTGGCCCTTATATGGTGACGGAAGCGCTGAAACCTTATAAGAATCACTTGAATATGCATTTTGTTTCTAATGTTGATGGAACCCATATTGCAGAAACCTTGAAAGCACTTAACCCGGAAACGACGCTGTTTCTCATTGCTTCCAAGACGTTCACTACTCAGGAAACGATGACCAATGCTCATTCTGCCCGTGACTGGTTCCTAAAAAGTGCGGGTGATGAAGGGCATATTGCAAAGCATTTTGCGGCGCTTTCCACAAATGGACAGGAAGTTAAGCAATTTGGTATTGATACCAAAAATATGTTTGAGTTTTGGGATTGGGTTGGCGGCCGTTATTCGTTGTGGTCAGCGATTGGTTTGTCTATCGCACTCTCTGTTGGGTTTGAAAATTTTGAACAATTGCTTAGTGGCGCGCATGCAATGGATCAGCATGTTGCCAATACTCCATTTGAGCAGAATATTCCTGTATTGCTGGCGTTAATTGGTATTTGGTACAACAATTTCTTTGGCGCAGAAACTGAAGCGATTCTGCCATATGATCAGTACATGCATCGCTTTGCTGCCTATTTTCAGCAAGGCAATATGGAATCCAATGGTAAATATGTCGATCGCAATGGTCATCCAGTGGATTACCAAACCGGCCCAATCATCTGGGGAGAGCCTGGAACAAATGGTCAGCACGCGTTTTATCAGCTTATCCATCAGGGAACTAAACTGATCCCTTGCGATTTTATTGCGCCAGCCATCAGCCATAACCCATTGAGTGATCATCACAGCAAATTGTTATCTAACTTTTTTGCTCAGACAGAAGCATTAGCCTTTGGTAAATCTCGTGAGCAGGTGGATGCTGAATTTGTCGCCAATGGTAAAACGGCGGTTGAAGTTGAACATGTTGCGCCATTTAAAGTGTTTGAAGGAAATCGCCCGACTAATTCTATTCTGTTACGTGAAATTACCCCATTTAGCTTGGGGGTGTTGATTGCCATGTATGAACACAAAATATTTGTGCAAGGGGCGATTCTTAACATCTTTACTTTTGACCAGTGGGGAGTTGAATTGGGTAAGCAATTGGCTAACCGTATTTTGCCAGAACTTAAGGATGATAATAGGGTTGTCAGCCACGATAGCTCGACAAATGGGTTGATTAACCGTTTTAAAGCATGGCGTTAATCACTTATTCTGAGTCAGAAACTTAATTGATATGAGCGAATTATATTCATCATAATTCGCTTATTTTGGGTCAACAATATTTATACCCGTCATCTTTCAAGTTACCTCTTTGTTGGCTGCACTCGCTCACCCCGGTCACATCGTTATCTATGCTCCCGGGGATTCACTCCCTTGCCGTCGCGATGCATCTTGAAATCCATAGGGTATATAGAATTTGTTATAACTTTTTATTCTGTATACCTGCAACGTGGTATTCTCTGCGGTTATCAATTGTACTGTCGGATGAAAGAAATTTGTCCTAATGGAAAAGCGTATGTCAACTGACTCAATATTAACAATGGTGCCTATTCAGTGGCTTTCGGTAGATTCGCCCGTTTTGCCTGATGAGGTTTTAGACTGGTTGATGGAGTTGGGCTCAATGACCCGCCGTTTTGAGCAATACTGCAACTGTGTTCGTATCATACCATTCAGAGAATGTTTTATTACCGAGGAACAACTTTCTGATGAAAGTGAGCGTTTGCTAACGGGTCAACGATATTGGCTGCGTGAGATCGTACTGTGTGGTGATAATATCCCTTGGCTATTGGGGCGGACGTTAATCCCTGAAGCAACATTAACCGGTCCTGATGAAAGTTTGGTTGATTTAGGAACAGTCCCACTGGGGCGATATCTTTTTAGTGGTAATAAATTGACGCGGGACTATATTCATGTAGGGCAGCAGGGCAACCGTTGGGCAAGACGATCATTGCTGAGGTTATCAGGCAAGCCATTATTATTAACCGAAGTCTTTTTACCTGAATCACCTGTGTATAAAAGGTAAAATTTAAAAGGGGGAAACAGAAGTGGCGGGAAGTATGGCGCAAAGTAAATGGCAGGCCTATTGCCGTTTAGTGCGCATTGATAAACCTATAGGTGCATTATTGTTGTTGTGGCCGACTTTCTGGGCTTTATGGATAGCTGGGAAAGGGATTCCAGATATGCACATATTATTGATCTTTACTGTCGGTGTGTTTCTGATGCGTGCGGCAGGGTGTGCAATCAATGATTTTGCTGACAGAAAATTTGATGGTTATGTTGAACGCACAAAAACACGTCCTCTGCCGAGTGGTGCTATCAGCGAGAAAGAGAGCAAGATCCTATTTGTCGTACTGGCGCTGGTTTCTTTCGGGTTGGTGCTGACCCTGAATAAAATGGCTATCTGGTTGTCAGTCGTTGGCTTGGCTCTGGCTTGGCTTTACCCCTTTGTTAAACGGTTTAGTCATCTTCCTCAGTTTGTACTGGGAGCCGCTTACGGTTGGGCTGTTCCTATGGGATTTGCGGCAGTTAGTGAGTCCTTACCACTAGAGTGTTGGTTGTTATTTCTGGTTAATATCTTCTGGTCAGTTATTTATGATACACAGTATGCGATGATCGATCGAAATGATGATCTAAAAATTGGCGTGAAGTCCACCGCCATTCTGTTTGGTCGTTTCGACAAGTTGATTATTGGATTATTGCAACTCGCTATGTTACTGGTGCTGGTGCTGGTGGGTTATATGATGAATCTGGGCGGTATCTACTATTGGTCACTGTTGCTTGCGGGCACTTTATTTATTTATCAGCAGAAACTGCTCGCTGGTCGGGAAAGAGAGCTTTGTTTCCAGGCATTCCTCAATAATAACTACGTTGGTCTGGTACTATTCCTTGGCATCTTCTTCAGCTATGTCTGAAACATCTGGTGATAATGTGAATAACAACCATTATCACCAGTATTTAAGAAGATTATCCTTCCTTAGTACTCTCGTCGGTATCGTTATGCTCTGGTGGCAAACTGACGCTCTCGATAGTAAGACGAATCTCAGGTGACATCAGTTCACCTAATACCTGATACAGCTCCTGGGTATTTGCCGTAATCGCATTACCACTGTCACTGATATAACCTTCTTCACGCAGTGTATGGACCGACGTAGTAAATACCGCCTTATCAAAGAATTCAGGTGCGTTGATGCCATGTAATACCGACAAACGTTGCGCTAACATCCGACTCTCTTTTTCCAGCACTCCCCGGCTGATTACTGGGTTGGCGTTCAGTAAAGAGAGTGTGATGGCATAACGTTGCAGTGTTTCACGGATGCCAGCTGCCAGCAATTGCAGGGGGCGGATACGTGCTGGATTAAGCACCAGCATGCCATGCTCCTTGTTACAGATAAGGCACTGGCGGGTCAGTTCGTTGATCAGCGTATTAACCACTTCTGGCAGCTCTGTTTTGCTATAACGCATAAACAGCTCGGCTTTAAGGAGTGGATAAATGATCGCGACCTGGCTTAACAGCGCTTCGCGGCTGATACGGCGATGATGAATAACGATGCAGGCAATCAGTGATGGCAGTACTAATAGATGTTGAATATTGTTGCGGTAGTAGGTCATCAAAACTGCACGATCACGTGGCAGAATGATAATGTCACCCATGCTGTCTTTGTCTACCTCGAACTTATCCATTTGCAGAGCGTGTTCTAGCAACTCTTCCGCGGTTTTCTTTGGTACGGTGACATCAGCAGCGTAAGGCGCATTGTGCATGAGCTGTATATAACAATCCAGTTGCTCAAGCAGTTGCTCACGAGTGAGTGCTCGCTGACGTGACGAAAGCAGGGCAGTGGAACACAAGTTAATTGCGTTAGCCGCCGCTGTGTTGTTGATGTTTACCATAATCTTCTCAGACAGTTGACTGACTGTCGGATTGAACCATTCGGGGCGATGGAATTCTATTGGATCAATAGAATCGCGCCAGCTAGGAACATGGTTGTTAAGGTATTGGATCAACGGGATGGGTTCGCCAAAGTTGACGTAGCCTTGCCCCAGATTACGAAGTTTGCGCAAACCGCGTATCATCTGGAAAAAGCCCTCTTTCTCTTTGGTTGCACCACGCAGCTCTTTGGCATAGGTGGCAACTTCCATCACATGCTCGTAGCCGATATAAATCGGAATAATGGTAATTGGGCGTGATTCGCCTCTCAACAGCGCCTGTAACGTCATGGACAGCGTACCCGTTTTGGGATCGAGTAAGCGACCTGTCCTGGAGCGACCGCCTTCCATAAAGTATTCAACAGAATAACCTCGGGCAAATAATTCACCTAGATATTCCCGGAATATCGTGGCGTAGAGCTTATTACCCTTAAATGTGCGGCGGATGAAAAATGCACCAAGGCGGCGGAATATTGGCCCTGCCGGCCAAAAATTTAGGTTGATGCCAGCGGCAATATGGGGCGGTACCAAGCCCTGATGGTAGAGCACGTAGGAGAGCAGCAAATAATCCATGTGGCTACGGTGGCAGGGCGCATAAACCAGTTCGTGACCATCCTGTGCCAGACGGCGGATGCGTTCAGCATTGTGAACATTGATCCCTTGATACAGACGGTTCCAGGTCCAACCTAGTACACGGCCTGACAGCCGTAACGTTTCATAAGAGAAATTCGCAGCAATCTCTTCCATCATGTTAATGGCATTCTGTCGGGCTTTCTCATGTGAGATTTTCTTGGTACGGGCCTCATCAGAGACTGACTTTTCTATTGCTTTTGAAGCCAGCAATTTGTTAAACAGCTCTTGCCGAACCGGCAGGCGTGGGCCAACGGCTGCCAGGCGTTGACGTGAATAGTGCATTCGTGCCACACGAGCCAGCTTATGGGCAATAGTCTTGTCAGTACCATGCTCAGTTGCCATATAGCGTAGAGATACTGTGTTTGAAAAGCGCACAAAACTATCTCGGCCTAGCCAGAGAATAGCAAAGAATTTTTGGATACCATTGAGTAGCCGCAAATGTGGTGTGCTCTGCCCTTCGCGCCCGGGGGAACGGCCGAACATGACAGAAACTGGCAGCATTTGAATATCCAGATTGGGATTATTGCGATGCAGATCCAGATAATCATGGAAAATTTTTACGGATTCCTGCTTTGGTGCACAATAGCGGAATACACGTGGACCATTATCGATAAAGACATAGCTGGGAAGTTCAGTGTCACCAATCTCCAGTAAATTTAATGGGTCCGGCAGATCCTGCTCAAGACATTGCTGACGTAATGCCAGTAAGTCTGCTTTGGAGTGATACGGTAGTACGTACAGAATTGGGCGTGTCGTATCGAGCCGCAATTCAGTAATCGGATCTGTAGGGATAAGTTTGCTTTTTACCAGTATTTTTAGTGGTAAATTCAATAATTTATAATATATTTTACGCCAACTTGACATAAATATCTTGAAGCCTCTTGTTAGCAACACGTTGCCAGCATACCAGAAACGGGTGTTGAGATCTGTTGTGTTAAGACAATAATAAGAGTGGAAAGTGTCAAATAACCTTATATTTGGTGTGAATAATTTATGGCGAATCAATCCAAGGGCTTGGCCCGTATCATTAAAGCAATCGTATATTCGGTGAAGGGTATTAGGGCAACATGGCAAAATGAAGCGGCTTTCCGTCAGGAAATAATTTTAGCGATATTGGCTATGATGGTTGCATTTTATCTGGATATCGGCGCTATTGAACGCATTTTACTGATTGGTTCAGTGATGCTGGTGTTGATTATGGAAATCCTGAATAGTGCTATTGAAGCCGTTGTTGACCGTATTGGCAGTGAGTTCCATGAATTGTCCGGTCGTGCGAAAGATATGGGATCGGCGGCTGTCTTTCTGACGATGATGCTGTCATTAATTGTCTGGGGAACCATCCTTTGGCGCTATTTTATGGTCTGATTTGGTTTAATAATTAGGTATTATATTATAATTGGCTGATTTTCTGCCTTAGTAGGTTCCCAATCGTTATTTAGCTGTATATACTTACATATTGACTGTATAAACAAACAGGGGACGAAATGAAAGCACTTACCGCAAGGCAGCAGCAAGTTTATGACTTGGTGCGTGACCATATTTCGCAAACAGGTATGCCGCCAACGCGTGCTGAAATTGCAGCACGTCTTGGCTTTCGTTCACCTAATGCGGCTGAAGAGCATTTAAAAGCATTGGCTCGTAAAGGGGTGATAGAGATTGTTGCAGGGGCATCTAGGGGAATCCGTTTGCTGTTGGAAGAATCTGGTTTACCGTTAATTGGCCGTGTAGCCGCAGGTGAACCACTGTTGGCACAGGAGCATATTGAAAGTCATTATCAGGTTGATCCTGCATTGTTTAAGCCAAGTGCAGATTTCCTGTTGCGGGTCAGCGGAATGTCTATGAAAGATGTTGGGATTATGGATGGTGATCTGCTGGCTGTGCATAAAACACAAGATGTTCGTAATGGGCAGATTATTGTTGCCCGCATTGAAGATGAAGTAACGGTAAAACGTTTTAAACAGACTGGAAATAAAGTTGAATTGTTGGCAGAAAACCCCGAATTTAAGCCAATTGTGGTGGATTTGCGTGAGCAGAGCCTGACAATTGAAGGATTGGCGGTTGGGGTGATTCGTAACGCTAACTGGTCCTGATAGTAAAATATCAAGTTGTTGTTTTTGGAATTGTTAAAGAATTGCAATATTCCGACAGAATCATGTTGTTGAATTTATCGTTGTAATTATCTTAAACGTGATTCTGCGGTTGTTTATTTCAGTCTGACTCTGTACCAAAAGTAAGTATCTACTTACTATACCTCATGAATTTCAAGATGCTTCGCGATGGCAAGGGAGCGAATCCCCGGGAGCATAGCGAACGATGTGACCGGGGTGAGTGAGTGCAGCCAACAAAGAGGCAACTTGAAAGATGACGGGTATATCTATTTCTTTTTACTTCCTTCAATTCTGTGGTCATGCTGGCACTCATCTCGTTTAATACAGGATTCGATCTCTTCACAAGGTGAACATAAGCCATGCGCTTCGATGATGGTATGGCGTAAACTGAACCCGGCTGTTTTTGCTAACTGTTGGATGGCGGATTCAACGGTTCCACCATCTCGCTCTGTAACAGAACCACAACGGTCACAAATAAACATTGCTGAAGTGTGGCTTGGCTGTTCAATATGGTGACATAGGACATAACTGTTGGTGGATTCTATTTTATGAATAAACCCCTGTTCCAACAGAAATTCCAGTGCCCGATATATGGTAGGTGGTTTGGCCTGTGGTTCTGCTTCCCGTAGCAAATCCAGTAAATCATAAGCACTGATTGCCCCGGGTTGCTCTGAAATGAGACGCAGAACCTCAAGCCGCTGCGGAGTAAAGCGGACTCCACGAGCCTGGCAAATAACTTCGGCCTGTTCCAGTAACTTTTTTTGATTAATCAATTTCATTACGCCTCTTACAACCAGTACGATGATAATATTGTGATGTTATCATGTTTCTTCAATAGAAAATATTATCCAGAAAAGTTCATTGTGATTGTCCCCTGATGGAGTTAATTTGGCTAAATTGGTACTCAGTAGCAAAAATAATGTTTTCTTGAAGTTTATGATAATACAGACAAGAATTATCGTATATGACAGATAATTTTCGGAAAGGAAGCATTTGTGATGAAAGAGCTTTTACAAAATCAGCCTCATTATAGACAGTTCCCCGTTAAAGGCTATCAGGTAATGAAGCATATTATCTCTGAAAAAAGAAAGTTGCCTTTTCTAAGTGCATTATATACGTTGATTAATATTTTATTTGTAATTGCAGTATGTATGGGTATTGTATTATCTGTAGTAATTGTTTTATTTATAATAGGTCATGTATCTGTCCCTAATACGGACTATTTACTTCTGGCACAAGTAGGCGGTATAGCATTATTTGGCGTAATGTTACTCTCGGTTATTATTTATCGCATTGTTAAGCGCCCAAAATGGGAACAACGGCGTTATTATCAACAAGCTGGTTTATCTCTTTTACCAGAAGATAAACGTCAGGTATTACGACTAAATATTGTTAGTGACTATTGGCTAGGTTTTTGGAGTGAAACTCTAGAGCATTATCCTCTACAGTCACGGGTTGCCCATGATAGCTATCGTTACTGTCTGCTTCCATTATCTCCGACTCAGGAACATCAATCCCAATTATACAGCGACTGGGGAATTATTGATGAAGAGGGGTATATGAAAATGCTAACAGGTTTGTGGGAGGGGGTACATTCAAAACATTTTGCTATTGATGCTGCTCTTAGTGATGGGAAAATGTTTAAAGTGCTTGCCAAATTAGTTGAAGTAACACCTGACTATATTCATAAATGTGCCAAACCTATTAATAAACGTCCTCCAGCATTAGTGTGGGGATTTGATTTGTGGCTTGCAATTGTTTTAAGTCGTAACTGTTTTTGTGCCGGTTATATCAGTGAAGAAGTCGCATGGAAAAATATGCTGAAAACCGCTGATTATATTTATGAAATCTTCGGTAGTTTTGATGAGTTTTATACAAACTTTCGGCTAGGCAATGCTTACTGGAGTAATGATTTTGATCGGTCTAAAGAGCGGCTGGAACAATTTAATTATTATAAGTCACATTGCGACTGGCCAATTGCTAGTTTGCCGTGGCCTGAACCAAAAGGCGTTATTATGGAAAGTCAGATGATGACAGGTTTTTCTGCATTAGTAGAAGATGTTTTACGCAGTAACATGGAAGAACAACAAAGTTATGAATTTGATATTACTGAGCTGTCAGCGTCTCGTGTACTCCATTAATATTTACATGAAACATTTCCCCTTGAAGAACATTTCAAGGGGAAGCCGATAATTAATAATAGGAAATAATGGTGTAAAGTGAGAGAACGGATTTTTTCATTATGGTATCTATTATTTCTAAAGGTAACATAATTTACCCCGTTTCCTGAAATCACCTGTTTCAAATGAAACGGGGCCAATATTTGCTTTATTAGTTAATGGGTTAAATCAAACTAATAAATTTTCTCTCTATATCCTTAATGGCTGCACATCCTGCCAGCTTCATGCTAAGTTTCAGCTCATCCTTCAATAGGTTTAAAATGGAAGTTACACCTGGTGCTCCACCCAATGCTAGCGCATACAAAATGGGCCTACCGATAGCGACAGCTTTGGCACCCAATGCGAGCGCTTTAAACACATGGGTACCACGGCGGATGCCTCCGTCTAGATAGACTGGAATTTTAGATCCAACAGCTTCAATAATGTGCGGTAATGAAGCAATTGCTGCCGGGACAGTATCCAACTGCCGGCCACCGTGATTAGAAACTTGAATCGCTGCGGCACCGTGATTAATACACTCTTTAGCATTTTCGGCAGATTGAATACCTTTCACGATGATTGGAAGACCTGATTCTTTGGCGAGGAATTCGAGGTCATTAAAATCAAGATCCCGTTTAAATAGCGTTGTAATCTCTGATAAGGTTGCCCCTGCGGGAACGCCTGGAATATTAGGAAATGGTAATGAATGTGGGAAGACAAATTTATTACGTTTATCGGTTTCTCTATTACCACTCCACTCTAAATCGACCGTAAAGACGATTGCGGTTGCCCCCATCGCTTTGGCTCGGCGTATCATTTCGCGGGTAATGCCCATATCTTTGGTAAAATAAATTTGGAACCATTTGGGGCCATTACTCACTTTCGCTATCTCTTCAAGAGGTGAATTAGATAGAGTTTGTGCAGTAAACAGGGTACCGGCAGCGGCAGCGCCTCTCGCTGTTCCCAATTCAGCGGTAGTATGAGATAGCCCATGTGCTGCCATTGGGGGAATGAAAATAGGCATATCCACTTTACTGCCGAACAATTCGGTTGTTGTGTCAGGCTCTTTTACTCCTGCGAGATAGCGGGGAATAATTTGGAAATCGTCAAAGGCTCTGGTGTTTTCACGTAGAGTCCATTCATCACCTGAACCGCTGCTGATATAGCCAAATTGGGGGGCTGGAATCAATTTACGTGCTTCTTCTTCCAAGTCATAAAGATTAATAATATCAAGGGATTTTTCTGCACTATTTGTTTTATAGGCTCTTGTCGGTTTTATGTTAGCAGTTGCGGCGTTGGCTGAGGATGCAGCGGATAGTGTACTGGCAGCAGCAAGACTTAATCCTCCAACTATGACGTCTCTTCTTGATGGCATATAATTTTCCCTTACTTAGTAGGTTTAATAAGTATTGACAATAGAGTTTGTCCACATATTAAGAATAGACCTATTCTGAATAATTCAAGCTAATAAATCCTCAATAATGTTTTTATAAGCTGATCGATCCTATTGGAACTGTCGGTTTTTTGTTGTGAGAGGAGCATCACAAAACTCAGATTAAAATATGGAGGCTTATTTTCTCTGCTTACCTGAATTTTTGGGAATGGTTCAAATAGAGGGACTTTCGGATGCTGAATGTAAATGAATAGTTTAGGTATAAATTTGGCTTCAGGTATTGATCTATTAACGGCATCAACTATAAGAAAATAATTAATTTCTCTAAGTTATAAAAATATTTCATCATTCTTTATCAGAAAAAGTCTATTATTGAAATGCGATCTAAAAATCATATGCGATGATCAAGTGGGTATTTTTATTTTCATTAATTCAAAGTTTTATTTAATGAAAAAATAAGTTTTTTCCTTAAGGAGAACTCATGAGTAATAAAAATGACTTTAAAGCTTTTTCTATTAGTCAGGATGCTAATGTTGTTTCTCAAGGAGAATATGAAGAAAGTCAGGAATTGAATACGGGAATTCCCCCTAATATTATTTCCATTGGTTTATTAAATAAGGTTTTGCGTCAGTCGTCAACGATATCATCGGTGGTGGCTAATTTTATCTCTACACAATGTAGTGATGATGTTTTGGATGATGGCGATATAGACAAGCTCACCACCCAATTAAATATCGCTTTAGAGCAAAAAGCTTTAACCGAGATTCCAAGTGCTTCATTAACACAAAAAGGTGTTATTCAACTTACAGATGTACTTGGTGATAGTAATACTCTGGCAGTCACACAAAAGCTTGTCCAGGACATGATAACTTCGTTAAGTGAAAGTATTAATAGCAGAGTGCCTAATATCCGGCAGGTGAATGGTAAGGAGTTGTCTGCGGATATTGATCTGGATGCCGTGGATATCGGGGTATACACAAAAGAAGAAGTAGACAATGAAGTTAATGCCAAAGGTAATAGGAATAGTGCCAGTAAAGCGATTAATGGTTGGTGGAGATGTGGAGATACAGGCGTTATCTATCAATGGGGGCGTACTAAGGTCATTGATGCTGGCTATATAGAACGTATTCAATTACCAATTAGTTTTTCCAATACGCATTACGCCGTCAATATTAATGCTATTCAAAGTAAAATGGGTTTTATGGGGGCATCTGTTGGCTATGTAAATGTAATTGATAATTCATCTTTCGATTTATTAAATTCTTGGGTAAATGCCAAATGGGATAGCCCATTCTTTTGGATAGCGATAGGATATTAATTATGTATTATTACAGTGCAAAAACAAATGCTTTCTATCCGGTAGAATTGAAACAAAATTATATTGCTGCTGGTTCACTGCCGGATGATATTATAGAAGTCAGTAATGATATTTATCAGGAATATGCTGCTAATAATGCGCCAGAAGGAAAACACCGTGTAGCAAATAAAAACGGTTTGCCGGAATGGGCAGATATTCCTCCGCCAACGAAAGATGAATTACGGCAATATGCTGAACTCCAAAAACAACAACTCATCGCTGAGGCAACAAATCAAATTGCACCATTGCAAGATGCTGTTGATTTAGGTATTGCGACTGAGGAAGAGGAAATAGCTTTATTGGCATGGAAAGAATATAGGGTAATACTGAATCGGATAGATGTTTCACAGGCAATGGATATTGATTGGCCGGAAAAACCAGAGGGATAAATAAACGCAATTTTTCAATCTACTCTCCCCAAAAAATTGACTTGTTTGATTTTTTGGGGATATCCGATTTTAAACTTAATTCTTAATTGTTGATTATCTTTTGTAAACAGAGTTGTTGACAGGAGCCGGGTTTAAGTATTTCTACGGCAGGTAAAAAATAGCACAGAAGATTGGGCTATTGTGAAAGTTGTATCAAGAAAAAGTGCTTTGACTTGCATTTCTTCGGCATCTGCCGTACCAAGATCGGCATAAATGTTACCGCTGCTGACTTCGATATTGTGGTTCATATTATGTTCCTCTGGCATGGTTTTCTGCGATTTTCAATCGTTCACGAATTTTATCCGTATCTGGCTTAGGTGTTGCTATCCCTGTCGATGATTTCTTCTGAAATACATGCAGAACATAGATAGCAGTTATACCGCCCGGTAGGTGTCACCAATGTATACCCGTTATCTTTCAAGTTGCCTCTTTGTTGGCTGCACTCGTTCACCCCGGTCACATAGTTACCTATGCTCCCGGGGATTCACTCCCTTGCCGTCGCGATGCATCTTGAAATCCATAGGGTATAGTCTTCTACGACTTCTAATACACCGGCACCACCAAATCCTTTCAATGGCTTGGCCTGCGAATGTTTTCCTCCAGTCTGTGCAACATGTAGGGCATAACCAAAAATGTCTTGAACATCATCGGGAAGCGACTGGAGGGCTTTTTTACTACTACCAACCCAATAAAGAGGTTTCATTACGCGAGATTCTGTGCATTGATTTATACCTATATGGATATGAACTAACATAGATAGAAGGACAATGTGTAGTCAAATTGAGGGAGAAAATAGGAATAATCAGGTAACCTCGGAAGTCTTGGCGCAAGTATGAAGACTTTGGAACGTTATGCAGTAGCGTGTGGCGCGGTTATTAACTTACGTTCAATATCAGTAAAAGGAATGGGACTTTGGTCCCGTTTATCCCTTAAAGCCGAAATAATTATACTAAAGTAGTAAACGTACTCTGGGTGGGCTTTCCCCAAAAGATTCTTGATAGCAAATTGTACGGTTCTATCTTAAATCACCTGCGATACTTCTTACGTCAATTGTCAACGATACCTAATAGTGTCATCAGTACGGGGACGTTTCTCTATGTTATAGTAGGCCATAATTTAATATCATTCTCTGCTTTATATCCCTCTATTTATGGGGTATTGAGAATGTCAAAATAATCTAAAAGTATAGCAATGCATCAAAGTAAAGAAATTGAAAAAACGTTTAAATTCAGCGAGAAAGATAAAGAAACGGTCAAATATAGTCCTAACCGTTTCTCTGTAGCTCCCATGTTAGACTGGACAGATCGTCACTGCCGTTATTTCCATCGTTTATTAAGTCAGCAAACGCTGTTATATACCGAAATGGTGACGACCGGGGCGATTATTCATGGTAAAGGCGATTATCTGGCATACAGCGAACAAGAACATCCGATAGCATTACAACTGGGTGGCAGTGATCCGCAGGCGTTGGCGCATTGTGCGAAGATTGCTCAGGAACGTGGCTATGATGAAATTAATCTAAACGTCGGTTGTCCCTCTGATCGGGTGCAAAATGGTCGTTTTGGTGCTTGTCTGATGGGGGAAGCTGAACTGGTCGCTGATTGCGTTAAAGCCATGCAGGATGTGGTAAATGTGCCAGTGACAGTTAAAACCCGTATCGGTATTGATGAACAGGACAGTTACCAATTCCTATGTGATTTTATTGATGTTGTTGTGCAACGCAGTGGCTGCAATATATTTACCATTCATGCCCGTAAAGCTTGGCTTTCTGGCTTGAGCCCAAAAGAGAACCGTGAGATTCCACCGCTGGATTACCCACGAGTGTATCAATTGAAAAAGGATTTCCCTCAATTAACGATTGCTATTAATGGCGGTATTAAATCGCTGGAAGAAGCGAAACAGCATTTACAACATGTAGATGGCATTATGATTGGGCGTGAGGCTTATCAGAACCCGTCTATTCTGGCACAGGTTGATCATGAATTATTTGATGCTTCAATGCCGGTAGTTGATATCGTTGCGGTGGTCAAAGCACTTTATCCTTATATAGAGCAGGAACTATCAAAAGGAACATATTTAGGGCATATTACCCGTCATATTTTAGGTATTTTTCAAGGGATTCCGGGAGCACGCCAGTGGCGTCGTCATCTTAGTGAGAATGCACATAAACCGGGCGCAGATATTTCTGTTGTGGAGCAGGCGTTAGCTATGGTGACTGAGCGGATGTAATATCCGCTCATTTTACGGTTACAGGTATATACCCTATGGATTTCAAGATGGATCGCGGCGGCAAGGGAGCGAATCTCCGGGAGCATAGATAACTATGTGACCGGGGTGAGTGAGTGCAGCCAACAAAGAGGCAACTTGAAAGATGACGGGTATAGTTATATATGAGAATTGAGCACTAAAATATTTATGGATACTGCGTGATTTTTTGCCGTGCTTTAATCTATTTTTAGGTTAGCTAAGATACCAATTATTTTTTTCGTTGTATTATTATGTGAATCTACCACACATTAGCTATTTATGGAGCAAGAAAAGCAAATGCCAGACCATTGATATATTTTTATCAAGACGAAATCCCACATACGGCTAATGAATCCACCTTCTTCAATCGTTTCCATTACAATAAGTGGTCTTTCCTCGATGGTCTTACTGCCAATCTTAAAAATTATGGTGCCGACTACTTGGTCTTTCTTTATTGGGGCAGTAATCTGAGGAACATTAAGAATATAGCTGGTTTTTAATTTTTTAAGTTGGTCACGAGGTATGGTAATCGAATTTTGTTTACCTGCATTGAGTTTGACTTCTTTTTTATTTCCAAACCATATACGTTGAGTGATAAAAGTATCTTCAGATTTAATAGGTGTCACTGTTTCAAAGAAGCGAAATCCCCATGTCAGAAGTTTTTCTGATTCCTGGAAACGAGCAAAATCCGTCTTTGCTCCTAGAATAACAGAAATTAAGCGCATATCACCTAAGGTTGCTGATGCAACTAAGTTATAACCGGCGCCAGAGGTAGTTCCGGTTTTCATGCCATCTATATTGAGGTTGCTGTTCCATAACAACCGGTTACGATTGTATTGACGAATCTTATTAAATGTGAACTCTTTCTCTTTATGAATTGCATATTCATCCGGGACATCATGAATGAGGGAACGAGCTAACAATGCCATGTCTCGTGCTGTACTAAATTGCCCAGGAGCATCTAAACCATGCACTGTTTTAAATGTTGTATTGTTGAGCTCCATTTTTTGTCCATAGCTGTTCATAAGACTTATGAACGCGCCCTGACTGCCAGCTATATAATCAGCTAATGCAACACAGGCGTCATTACCGGATTGAATAACAATCCCTTTGTTAAGGTCTTCCACTGAAACCCTATCTCCAGGTTTAAGAAACATGACAGAAGACCCGCGTAGAACAGGATTGCCTGTAGCCCAAGCATTTTTATCAATGGTTACAGTATCGGTCAGATGAATCGTACCTAACTTAATCGCTTGTCCTACAATATAACTGGTCATGAGTTTAGTTAGGCTCGCCGGATCTATCTTTTCATCCGCATTACCTTCTGCCAAAACTTTTCCACTGTTGTAGTCCATTAAGATCCAAGCTTGTGAGTCCACTTGTGGAGTAGCTAGAGCTTCTTCAGCTTGAATTAATGGAGCATGGAGAAACAGTAAAAATGTAGCCGCAAACTGGACTTTCCATGTAAAAAAGGTGATATCTTTCATAAAAAAACCAAATGTCTATTATAAAATTATTAAGTCAATTTATTTTATTTGAACTTTAGAAAACGTTTAGTTCTGAAACTCTCGAAATTCAAACACGGCACGTCTATTCCATTTCCTGGTTTATTCCTCATAGCCAAAAACTGCCGGATATGACTTATAAAAATAAATTGTTTTCACTTGTTCTTCCTTTACGCCAAAAATGATCAAATAATCATAAATTCTATTTATCTAAGTGGCTTTATTTTATCGAACTGCTATTTAGATTAAAGTATATGATATTATCGTCATAAAGCACCAGTAACTTATTTTCGAAATCATCACTGTATTCTTCCTGCATTCGCCTTGTAAGGAATATGATTTTCCGTTAATTATGTTGTTGTGATTGTTACAGTTGGTGAGTAATAATGATAGCATCGTTATAAATGCTAATCTGGATAATTTAAACATATTCCCATCCTGAATATATACGTTTTAGTAAAAACTAATGTGTTATACCCGTCATCTTTCAAGTTGCCTCTTTGTTGGCTGCACTCGCTCACCCCGGTCACATCGTTATCTATGCTCCCGGGGATTCACTTCCTTGCCGTCGCGATCCATCTTGAAATCCATAGGGTATATACCTAAAATAACAGGGAAAACGTTTTTATCTGGCCCTTTGTGACATTCAACCGCTTTTTTTTATTGTAAATAAAATAATGTTTTTCACTTTCATAATCTACAATCATCATATCTCCATTCATAAACTGATATACAAGTTTCTTTCTGTTCTTGTTAAATAGTTTGGTGGGGGATGGTGATACAATAAAATCATCATCCCACTTCAAAGTCGTTATCCTATAGTTTGTATGCATGATAGTCATTTCACTACGGCCTTGACAGTTTAAAGTATACTGCTTCATCGCGTTAACTGGACATGATCTGAATATAAATAGAATAACGATATATTTCATAATGTTTTTGTCCATATGACTTGTTTTTCAAGAAAATATAGGGATTTTGCTATCGTGTGATGCTTTTGTTCGTCTGGATAACGCGGCTAGCGCCTTTTGACGTTTTGCTCATAGGTGTTTCTTTCTTCTCAAGATGTTTCTGATTGTGTAATAGTATAGATACGTCTAATATCAATCAATATTTGAAAATGGCTATCTGTTATGAATTGTATTGATATTGAGAGTATTGACCTCAATTTGCTCAGGGTATTTGAGGCTTTGATCGAGGAAGGTGGGGCGAGTCGTGCTGCTATTCGGCTCGGATTAACGCAACCAGCCGTAAGCGCAGCCCTTGGGCGTTTAAGACGCATATACTCTGACCCGCTGTTCGAACGGACGGGACGCGGGCTACGTCCTACAGTTCGAGCTAATGAGTTAGCTCCTCTCGTTGAAGAGGCACTGACGCAATGCCGACAGGCACTAGCTTTAACCACTGCTGGAAAAGAGATAAAGGGCCGTACGGTGACTGTAGGTTTATCAGATGACAGTGAAATTGCTTTAGGACAAAAAATACTGAAAGAAGTTGACGAGTATCTTCCTGGTTTGCATATTATTTTTCGACAAACTCATAGTGGCTTGGCTCAGGATATGTTGATGCGTCATCAAATTGACCTTGCTATCACCGCTGGTGGTTTATCATCTCACTTAATTAAAAGTCACCGTTTAGGAGAGGGGAATTACTTGTGCATAGCCGACAAAAATACTTTGGTGCCGGTGACGGTGGCTGATTACGCACAACGCCCTCATTTATTAGTTTCCTCAGGTGGGTTCGTAGGTGTTGTAGATGAAGCATTAAATGCTGTTGGCTATAAACGTAGTGTCAAGGTTTCTACCACACATTTTGCGGCAGTGCCATTTTTGCTGATTGAGACTGATTTAATCACTACGGTGCCATCACATGCAGCACGAGCAATGGAGAAGAACACATCGCTGCAAATATTCCCATGCCCCGTTAGCATGCCACCCTATGAACTCGAAATAGGCACAAGAGTAGGGAGCAAACATGATAAAGTTCTGCATGAGTTAAAATCTATTATAGTGAAGATATGTCAAACACTTGGTTTTTTGTCATGAGCATTTTGGTGTGAATGCTACAGGCTTTATATAGTCATTTCGTTGTTGAAAATATTTTTTTCGTGGAGAGGCAGCTTGAAAGATGACGGGTATAAATACGATTTATTTTAGTTATATTAATAACAAGATTGATTAATAGTGATTGTATTAGGTAACCTGTTCCATCTTAATCGTTGAATACTGAAACCTGCGCGTTATGAAAATTTTTAACATTGAAGTTGCCTTTGAGTATACATTACGAGTTGGTTTATATGAAAGAAATTAATGTAACGGAACCTTTAGGAAGAAGAAAGAAGAAAAAAAATAAAAAGAGAAAAGTAAGTTTCCTTTTTAAGATTATATTAGCCGTTTTATTTGTAGTGTTTTGTTTTGCATCTCTCTACATATATAACTTGGCAGAAAGAATCGATACCATGATAAATGAGAGAATGAATAATGGATTCTGGGATATGCCAGCTCAGGTTTATGGCAAGACTTACACGTTAAAGCTAGGGGAGTATAAAAACAAAGAAAATGTAATAAAGATATTAAATGGAGCCAGATACCATCAGGTTGACTCGATAAGAAGTCCTGGTGATTTTCATGAAGATGGAGATAAGGTTTTTATTTACTTACGGGAGTTCTCCTATCCAGACCATTTATCTAAGTCAGTTAAAGTGGAAGTTGAGTTTGACAAAAATGGAATTAAAAAGATAATGAATTTAGATCTAGGATTGGCTGTTAATAACATCCTCGTTGAACCTAGGTTAGTGGAAGTTATATATTCACCCGGTGATGAGCAACGGATATTTATGCCATTGAAAAACTTCCCTAATGATATGATTAATATGTTGATTTCCACAGAGGATCGAGAGTTTTATAATCACCATGGTCTTAATCCTTATTCTATAGCCAGAGCCTTGTACAAAAACATCAAAGCTGGAAAGAGAATTCAGGGCGGCAGTACGATAACACAGCAAGTTGTGAAAAATATGTTCTTGTCCCGGGATAGGACAATTAGCCGTAAGTTGAGTGAGGCTATTATGTCTTTGGTCTTGGAGTTTAAGTTTAACAAGAATAAAATTCTTGAGCTTTATCTGAATGAAATTTATCTGGGACAGAACGGTTCGTTCGGGATTTATGGGTTTCCACTTGCTAGCGTTTATTACTTTGGTAGGCCAATCAATGAAATATCTTTAGAGCAGCAAGCATTATTAATAGGGATGGCCAAAGGAGCTTCATTGTATAACCCGTGGACTAAACCGACAGTAGCTATGGAGAGGCGTAATCTCGTTTTAAAGTTGTCAGCAGAAAGTGGAGTGATTAACAAAGATGATTACTTATCTTCAATGAAAGAAGGTCTCAATGTTCAGGAAAAAGGTTCCGTTTTCACTAAACATCCTTCTTTCATTAGCATGTTAAAAAAAGAGATTAGGAATAATAAAAATATTGCCCTCAATGATTTATCCGGAGCAAGAGTGTTTTCCACTTTTGAGCCTGTGTCACAAGAAGATGCAGAGAATGCAGTAAAAAAAACCATGCCAATGTTAGATAAGAAAACAGGTTTAAAAGATTTGCAATCTGCAATTTTAGTTGTTGATAGAAAGTCGGGGGAATTATTGGCTGTTGTGGGAGATAGAAATGTAGACTATAACGGGTTCAACAGAGCTTTAGATACTAAAAGACAAGTCGGTTCACTGATTAAGCCGGCAGTCTACCTTTCTGCGCTAATTTCTCCTTACCGTTTTAATTTAAATACTTGGATTGAGGATGAACCTCTCAGTATAGATATTGGTGAAAAAAACTCGTGGTCACCAAAAAATCCTACAAGAACGTACAGAGGGAGAGTAATGCTTTTGGATGCTCTTGCTCATTCTATTAATGTAGCTACAGTAAATTTGGGGATGTCTGTAGGAATTGATAATGTCGCAGAAACACTAAAATCAATAGGAATTCCTTCTGATAGGATAGTAATGGTTCCATCTATGCTGTTAGGCACACTTGATATGGCGCCAGTAGAACTTGTTGAAGGAATTCAGACGATATCTAATCTTGGAAAGCATACGGGTGTTTACACATTAATTTCAATTCAAGACAGATATGGGAAAGAAATTTACCATAGAACCGAGACTCCAGAACAAGTCGTTCCAGAAGAAGCTGCCTGGCTCACGCTTTATGCTATGCAGGAGTCTGTTCGCTCAGGCACATCAAAAAGATTAGGGGTTGGATTTAGAAAATATGCTCTTGCAGGGAAAACGGGATCTTCCAGTGGCTTGCGCGATAGTTGGTTTACTGGTATTGACGGAGAAAAAGTAGTGCTTTCTTGGATTGGAAGGGATAATAATGAGCCGACTAAATTATGGGGAGCTAGCGGTTCTTTATTTCTTACTAAAGCATTTTTTGAAATTAATGGAGTGGGTAAGCTAGAGCCTGTTAAACCAAACGATATATATATGGTTGGGGTTGATGCTCAAGGTGATATTTATTGTAAAGAAAACCTTTCAGGGGATAGCATGGTTGGCGGGGAAGCACGCGAAATGCCTATCTGGGGCAATGAGCTCAATACGATTTGTAATACACCACCACAATTTCTTCCTGTTTCATTAAAAAAACCTTACTCTGATGAAAGTTTAGATGCTCTTTTTTAGTTTGATTTTTATTTCAAATATGTTGTTGGTGGATTGTCTGAGATGTGATACCCCTACCAAGAGGGGTATTGTTTTATCTTTCATATATTCAGCCAGCATTGCCCCCCGGTCTAAGGTTATTCGTGCAGGCAATAGCGGCATAATGAGGTATTAGACTTGTTGGTTTGGTTAATAACCCGCTCATCTTACCGTTAAGGGATCAGTAAACTTGATCCTTGCGTTGCCCGACTTTCCAGAATCTGATGTGCCCTTGTCGCTTCACTTAGCGGGAACCTTTGATTTTCTGGTACATCCACATTAATTTTGCCGCTGGCAATCAGATCAAATAATTCTTTGCTCGCCTCATCCAACTCTTCGCGTGTTGAAATATAGCCAGCGATAGAAGGGCGGGTAACGAACAGTGAGCCTTTCTGATTTAAAATCCCCAAATCGACACCGGTAACTGGCCCGGATGCATTGCCAAAGCTAACCATTAACCCGTGGCGTTTCAGACAATCCAGCGAGTTCAGCCAGGTCGATTTACCAACAGAATCATAAACTACACCGACTTTTTCACCGTTGGTGATTTCATAAATTCGTTCGACAATATTTTCACGGTTATAGTTAATAACCTGCCATGCACCGGCATCTTTAGCGCGTTGTGCTTTCTCATCAGAGCCGACTGTTCCAATCAGTTTTGCACCCAAAGCTTTTGCCCATTGGCAGGCAATTAGCCCAACGCCACCCGCGGCGGCATGAAATAAAAAGGGTTCGCCTGACTGGATTTTGTAGGTACGGCGTAGAAGATAGTAGACTGTCAGCCCTTTTAGGAAAGAAGCAGCAGCTTGTTCGAAGGAGATGGTATCCGGCAGAACAGCGACTTTGTTTTCCGCGACATTGTGCACTTCACTGTAAGCGCCTAAAGTTGATTGCGCATAAACTACACGGTCACCCACTTTTATGGTAGTCACAGCGGAACCTACTTTGGTCACTACGCCCGAGGCCTCAGTGCCTAGGCCGCTTGGTAATTGTGCCGGTGGGTATAGCCCGCTACGAATATAAGTGTCGATGTAATTGATTCCAATCGCTCTATTTTCTACTTGTACTTCATCGTCCGCAGGAGCTCTGGGGGTGAATTCACAATATTGCAGGACCTCGGGGCCGCCAATAGAGGAAAATTTGATATGTTTTGCCATGACTCAACCTCATCAATGTAAGGGAAATGTGTGCACGTAGTAGTTGAACTCATTGTGAACAGGTTTTAGTGTGCTAGAAATAATTACAAACTATATGTAATTACTCAAGGCACTTCATAGCGTATACTCATGTGCTGTTGCAGATTTATCAGTGGATTATTGCGGGATTCATGGCGGGAAAAAAATCAACTCACAACAAAATGGCTGAACCAAAAGATCGCCAAATGGAAGGGCTGAAACTTCCGCCACACTCTTTGGAAGCAGAGCAGTCTGTGTTAGGTGGTTTAATGTTAGATAACGAACGTTGGGATAATGTTTCCGAACGTGTTACTAGCAATGATTTTTTCAGCCGTCCACATCGGCGCATTTTTGCTGAAATGCAGCGGTTGCTGGAGATGGGCAACCCAATCGACCTGATTACATTATCGGAATCCCTTGAGCAGAGTGGGGAGCTGAATAATGTAGGGGGTTTTGCTTATCTGGCCGAATTATCTAAAAATACGCCAAGCGCGGCTAACATTAATGCTTATGCGGATATTGTCCGTGAACGTGCTGTTGTCCGCGAGATGATCGCCGTTGCAAACGAAATTGCCGATGCGGGTTATGATCCTCAAGGCAGGAGCAGTGAAGAATTATTGGATCTAGCCGAATCGCGGGTGTTCCAGATCGCTGAAAATCGTGCCAGTAAAGATGAAGGGCCGAAAGGAATAGAACAGATCCTTGAAGAAACCGTCGAGCGGATTGAGCAACTCTATCAACGCCCTCATGATGGTGTAACCGGTGTTTCAACCGGTTATCAGGATCTGGATAAGAAAACCGCAGGCTTACAAAAATCAGACTTGATCATTGTGGCTGCGCGTCCTTCGATGGGTAAAACCACTTTTGCCATGAACTTGTGTGAAAACGCAGCCATGATGCAGGACAAGCCGGTTTTGATTTTTAGTCTTGAGATGCCCGGCAACCAGATCATGATGCGTATGCTGGCATCCCTTTCACGGGTGGATCAAACCCGTATCCGAACTGGTCAGCTTGATGATGAAGATTGGGCGCGGATCTCCAGTACGATGGGGATATTGCTGGAAAAACGCAATATGTATATTGATGATTCGTCTGGCCTGACACCTACCGAAGTCCGTTCCCGGGCTCGGCGCGTCTTCCGCGAAAATGGTGGATTGAGCCTGATCATGATCGACTACCTGCAATTAATGCGGGTTCCGGCCTTATCCGATAATCGTACTTTGGAAATTGCGGAGATTTCCCGTTCATTAAAAGCCTTGGCTAAAGAGCTTCAAGTGCCGGTGGTTGCACTTTCTCAGCTCAACCGTAGCCTTGAACAGCGGGCAGATAAGCGCCCGGTTAACTCTGACTTACGTGAATCCGGCTCTATTGAGCAAGATGCCGACCTCATTATGTTTATCTATCGTGACGAGGTTTACCATGAGAATAGCGACATGAAAGGTGTGGCTGAAATCATTCTTGGTAAGCAGCGTAACGGCCCAATCGGTACAGTTCGCCTCACGTTTAATGGTCAGTGGTCGCGGTTTGATAACTATGCCGGGCCAAGTTATGACGACGAATAAGTATTAACTACCAAAGAATAATAAATTTAAGGAATAGAATGAAAGCGGCAACCGCAGTTATTGACCGCCGCGCTCTGCGACATAACTTGCAACGGGTAAGGGAGCTTGCTCCTAAAAGCAATTTGATTGCAGTTGTGAAAGCAAACGCTTATGGCCACGGTTTACTGGAGACAGCACATACGCTGGACGACGCCGATTGTTTCGGTGTAGCGCGAATTGGTGAAGCATTGACGTTGCGTCATGGTGGTATCGTCAAACCGATCTTGTTACTGGAAGGATGCTTTGATGCGGCTGACCTGCTAGTACTGGTTGCTAACCATATTGAAACTGTGGTTCACAGTGTTGAACAGTTGGAAGCACTGGAACAGGCTAAGTTATCTCATCCGGTAAAAGTATGGATGAAACTGGATAGCGGGATGCATCGCTTAGGTGTCAGGCCGGAAGATGCGGAAGAATTTTATCAACGGCTAAGTCGTTGTAAAAATGTACAGCAGCCCGTCAATATTGTCAGCCATTTTGGCCGGGCTGATGAGCCAACAGTAGACACAACTCGCCAGCAGATAGCTTGTTTTCAGGCTTTTTGTGCTGACAAGCCGGGAGAAAAATCTATTGATGCATCAGGAGGTATCCTGTTGTGGCCGGAAGTCCATCAAGATTGGGTGCGTCCTGGGCTGATGATGTATGGTGTATCGCCATTGTCTGATAAAACGGCCACGGATTTTAACTTGATCCCAGCAATGACCTTAAAGTCGAGCTTAATTGCTGTTCGTAAGCATAAAGCTGGCGAGTCGGTTGGCTATGGTGGGACCTGGGTCAGTGAACGTGATACTTGTCTTGGCGTTGTGGCTATCGGTTATGGTGATGGTTATCCGCGCAGTGCGCCTTCAGGAACGCCAATACATATTAATGGCCGTGAAGTGCCGATTGCTGGCCGTGTTTCAATGGATATGATCTCTGTTGATTTGGGGCCAGATGCGACAGATAAAGTGGGTGATGAAGCGGTCCTCTGGGGAGATGTGCTGCCGGTGGAGCGGGTTGCTGAATGTACCGGTATCATTACTTATGAGCTGGTGACTAAACTTACCTCCAGAGTGGTCATGGAATACTTGGACGAATAATGTTGTAGGTTATATACCCTATGGATTTCAAGATGGATCGCGACGGCAAGGGAGCGAATCCCCGGGAGCATAGATAACGATGTGACCGGGGTGAGTGCAGCCAACAAAGAGGCAACTTGAAAGATGACGGGTGTATTGTTTATTAAATAACTGACTGATAAGGAGTAGAGCCTGATGTTCCAGAATGTTGATGCTTATGCTGGTGATCCGATTCTTTCGCTGGCTGAAGAATTTAAAAAAGATCCTCGTGCGGAAAAAATTAATCTGAGCATCGGGCTTTATTACGATGAGCAGGGAGTGACTCCGCAATTGCAGGCGGTGGCTACCGCGGAAGAGCAACTTAGGGCGTTATCACAAACGGCCTCTCTTTATCTGCCAATGGAAGGATTGGAATCCTATCGTCTTGCGGTTCAGGAACTGCTATTTGGTAAAGATCATCCGGTGTTGAAACAGAGGATAGTGGCAACGATTCAATCATTAGGCGGTTCTGGCGCTCTTAAAATTGGTGCTGATTTTTTGCGTCGCTATTTCCCTGATTCAGAAGTGTGGTGCAGTGATCCAACTTGGGAAAACCACGCGGCTATTTTCGCGGGGGCGGGTATTAAGGTGAACTATTACCCTTATTTTGATACGAAGACCAAAGGGGTAA
This sequence comes from Photorhabdus sp. HUG-39, assembly GCF_963878365.1. NCBI lineage: Bacteria > Pseudomonadati > Pseudomonadota > Gammaproteobacteria > Enterobacterales > Morganellaceae > Photorhabdus > Photorhabdus sp. HUG-39. Next base: position 51,502 of record NZ_CAWNWY010000030.1, read on the forward strand.
AATTCAATGAAATGCTGGAAACATTCAGGAAATTGCCGGCAAAAAGCATTATTGTGATGCACCCTTGTTGCCATAATCCAACCGGTTCGGATCTAACCTATGAGCAATGGGATCAAGTTGTTCAGATTGTTAAAGAGAGAGAATTATTGCCATTCCTTGATATTGCTTATCAGGGGCTTGGGGATGGTATGGAAAAAGATGCTTATGCTATTCGTGCAATGGCGAACGCTGGTTTGCCTTGTCTGGTGAGTAACTCTTTCTCCAAGATATTTTCTATGTATGGTGAGCGCGTGGGTGGCTTGTCTGTCATTTGTGATGATGAACAGACCAAAGAGCGGGTATTGGGGCAGTTGAAAGCGGGTGTGCGTCGCGTCTATTCTAGCCCACCGAGTTTTGGGGCGCAGGTTGTGGCTAAAGTACTGACTGATCCTGCTTTGAAGGCACAATGGTTGACAGAAGTTGAACATATGCGTTTGCGTATTTTGGAAATGCGTACGGTGCTGGTGGATGCTTTGAAAACCGCATTACCAGAGAAAAACTTTGAGTATTTTCTGAAGCAACGCGGGATGTTCAGCTATACCGGTTTTAGCGAGAAACAGGTGGATCGCTTGCGCCAAGAATTTGCTGTTTATCTGGTCGGTAATGGTCGAGTCTGTATGGCGGGCGTCAACCATCATAATGTTGCACGTATTGCTGAAACATTTGCGGCGGTAAATAAGTCATAAATTTTAATATAAATGATTTACTATCGATGATAATGATCGACAATTTTGTAAAATAGCAGTAAACACCTCCTTGAAGCGCGCTATTTATGGTGCGCTTATTTTTCTTCTTAATATTAATTTAATGTGGTGCGTAATTAGCAGCGGCTGATCAGAACGTAGCATTAAAAAATTCTTATGAGGTGAATTATGGGATTAAAGTTAAACAATGTATAGTTTGATAGAAAAACGGAAGAATTTATCGGCGAGGGTATTCTGGAGACCTAGGTAAAAATGGTTCAGTAATATAAAAATTAGATTTCCTATTGAAGATAATATTAATAATAGTAGGTTCGATGTAAAAAATAGTGTGTGCCAATCATTGAGTTATGTTTTAATAATAAAGTTGAAATAGATAAATATTGGTATCAAACAATCACTTGGTTATCTAAATAAATGGTAATGAAGCTGTAATTTAAATTTAGTTATTTACTTAAACCTTGCTGTAGCAAGGTTTAAGATTATTTGATGGTGATGTTTAGATGGCAACAAGTTCCAGATGTTTGCCCAAGGCATTTAACGCATTCGCGATGGTGTCAATTTTAGTGCTATGGCCTAATGACACTATACGTTGAATTTCTTGCGGTCGGGTTCCCAATAACCGCGCAAGTTCTGCGTTGCTTGTTCTTGTTTGAAGCATCGTATTCAGCAGTAAAACCTTAGCCGCTATACTGGCTGGTACTTCGACAAAAGCTTCACCTTCAGTCGACGGTGTTGGTATTTCGCGTCGGTCTTCAAAGTAGAAATCGAACGCAGTAACCAGAGCATCCCGCGCCATAGCTAATGCTTCTTCTCTGGTATCTCCGCCTGTTAAGGCTTCTGGGATATCTGGGAACATCACAGCCCAACCTGTTTCGTCATGTTCGAATTTTACTGGGTATCGCATATTTTTACTCAGTGAATTTATGCGAGTAACCAGCCCCTTGGGGCCGGTCTGTCATTTGATGCCTAGCTGTTTTAATATTAACTTCCTCAGCGGTTCTGGGATTTCTTTACTAGGGTGCCTTGGCATCGTGGTTTGCTTACCGTTCAAGAAAACTTTCAAGTGGTTAGTCCCATCTTTAAATTCAGCTCCTTGAGCTTTAAGCCACCGGCGAAACTCGCTTTGCTTCACTGCCTCCTCCTGTTTGTTTAACTTGAAAATAAATATAAACATTTTTGTTTATATGAGCAAGATGTTTATAAGCATTTTTGTTTATAAGAATAATAGAGTGATAAATATTTATATTTATTCTTTATAAGATGGAGTCTAACGTGAGAATTATTCTAATTGCAGCGTATACCCGTTATCTTTCAAGCTGCCTCTTTGTTGGCTGCACTCGCTCACCCCGGTCACATAGTTTTCTATGCTCCCGGGGACTCACTGCCTTGCCGTCGCGATGCATCTTGAAATCCATAGGGTATATACCCGTCATCTTTCAAGTTGCCTCTTTGTTGGCTGCACTCACTCACCCCGGTCTCATAGTTATCTATGCTCCCGGGGATTCGCTCCCTTGCCGCCGCGATGCATCTTGAAATCCATAGGGTATATATAATTTGTTCGTGGATATTTTCGGCTATGAAGTATGTTTTTTAATGTGAAACAGATCAATTTTTCATGAAACATGTTTCAGATGGTGAAAAATAATTTTCACCATTTCAAGGTATATCCAAACATTTGTTAGCTTTCGATAAGGTTTTGCTTAGTGCTTTGTTTTGTTGAATTTATTTCTAGCATAAAACATCGGTTGATTATTAATATGAAAGAAAAAAGATTTTTCAACAGGATTTAATTTGATGGTTATCACATAAAATAGGGCTGATAATCCAGTCATAGATTCTTACGATCACTCTCCCAACTTAGTTGTAAAATAAAAAATCCCGCTTTACTATTTTTCTTTTAACACATAAAACAAACGTGTGTTTAAGAGCAAACAAGTGTCCAAAAATGACGAATCGGGAAAAACAAATATTGCAACTTCTGAGACGAGATCCGTTAATTCCACAGCAGGAAATTGCTGATGTTTTAGGTATAAGTCGCTCCGGTGTTGCTGGTCATATTATGAATTTAATGAATAAGGGATATATAAAAGGTAAAGGTTATATTTTATCTGATCATAATTATGTGGTGACAGTTGGTTCTATTAATATGGATGTTTACGGTTATGCATCGGGTAAACTTATTTATCAAGATTCTAACCCAGGAAAAATAAAATGTACCCCAGGTGGTGTAGGAAGAAATATTGCTCAAAATATCGCGTTATTAGGTAAAGAATGTCATCTTATTTCTGTAGTTGGCGATGATTTCTATGGTAGCACTTTACTGGATCAGGCCAAATGCGCAGGTGTTAATGTCAACTATTGCTATAAGTTTTATGGTGAAAATACCTCGACATATGTCTCCTTATTAGATGACGGTGGTGAGATGTTGGTTGCCATCAATGACATGCATATTTTGGAAAAACTGACGCCATCGTTGTTAGCGAATCATTGTGATCTTATTCAGCACGCTGGCGTACTGGTTATTGATTGCAATTTATCTGAAGAAGCTTTGGTTTGGCTGTTGACTAATGCCGGAACGGTACCGGTATTTGTGGATACAGTATCCGCATTTAAAGCACCTAAGATTAAAAACTGGCTTTCCTATATCCACACCTTAAAACCTAATTGTCTGGAGGCGGAAGCACTGAGTGGAATGAAAATCACCCAACCTACCGATGTTCCGGCAGTGGCGCGGTGGTTTCACGATCAAGGTGTACAGCGGTTGGTACTCAGCATGGGCGTAGAAGGTGTCTACTTTAGTGAAAGTAATGGTGTGGCAGGCTGGTCACTTCCCATCAGTATCAAGATTGTCAATGTAACAGGTGCCGGAGATGCCATGATGGCTGGGCTGGTGAACTGCTGGCTAGAAAATATGACGCTGGCAGAAAGTGTTCGCTTTGCTCAAGGATGCTCCGCACTCACGCTCTCTTGCGAATTGACCAATAATCCAAATCTGTCAAATGGCAGTGTCCAAAAACTGTTGGAATTACAATTATGAAAAATCATGCTATTAGCAATGAATATTTGGATATTTCCCCGGAAGTTACAGAGGCATTAGAGAATAACCGACCGGTTGTGGCGTTGGAATCTACCATTATTGCTCATGGAATGCCTTACCCGCAAAATATAAAGACTGCGCTACAAGTTGAGCAGAAAATCAGGGAAAATGGAGCTATTCCTGCAACAATTGCTGTTATCAATGGGATGATGAAAGCAGGTCTGTCGCATGAAGAAATAGCGTTTTTGGGTAGAGAAGGTGACAAGATAACTAAAGTCAGTCGTCGTGATTTACCCTTTGTTATCGCGGCCGGAAAAAATGGCGCGACGACGGTAGCTTCTACCATGATTATTGCGGCAATGGCCGGGATTAGAATCTTCGCTACCGGCGGTATTGGTGGTGTGCACCGGGGAGCGGAACAGACTTTTGATATTTCGGCCGATTTACAGGAATTGTCGAAAACCAGTGTCGCGGTAGTCTGTGCTGGTGCTAAATCCATTTTGGATCTTGGCCTGACAACAGAATATCTTGAAACTCATGGCGTACCACTAATTGGCTATCAAACTCACGCTTTACCGGCGTTTTTCTGTCGTACCAGCCCATTCCCCGTCAATATTCGTCTGGATTCTCCAGAACAGATAGCTCAGGCGATGGCAGTAAAATGGGATACTGGATTACAGGGCGGTTTGGTCGTTGCTAATCCGATCCCTGAGCCATACGCCATGCCGGAAGCGGAGATCAATGCTGCTATCGAACAGGCAGTACGCGAATCCATAGAACAGAGAGTAAATGGAAAAGCGTGTACGCCGTTTTTGTTAGCTAGAGTTTCTGAGTTAACCGGGGGCAATAGCCTATCTTCCAATATTCAGTTAGTGCTTAATAACGCTGAACTGGCAGCGAAAATTGCTTGTTGTTATTGGGAACGCGGCATGTGAAATCTGTTTCAAAAAGTTGCGGCTAGAAAATAAGGGGCTAACTGAGCCCCTATCTATGAATTATGCCTCTTTCTTCAATATAGGTTTTAGGAAACGTGCAGTATGTGATTTTTCACATTTGGCGACCTCTTCTGGTGTACCAGAAATCAGAACTTCACCGCCGCCGCTACCTCCTTCTGGGCCAAGATCCACGATCCAGTCAGCGGTTTTTATCACATCAAGGTTATGTTCAATAACCACAATGGTATTCCCTTGATCGCGTAACTGATGCAGAACCGCTAATAGTTGCTGAATATCAGCAAAATGCAAACCTGTTGTTGGCTCATCAAGAATATATAACGTCTGCCCAGTTCCGCGTTTGGATAGTTCACGCGCCAGTTTTACTCGCTGCGCTTCACCGCCTGATAACGTTGTTGCTGATTGTCCCAGACGGATGTAAGAAAGGCCAACGTCCATGAGGGTTTGCAGTTTACGGGCCAGAGCAGGAACTGCATCAAAGAATTCGCGAGCTTCTTCGATCGTCATATTCAAGACTTCATTGATATTCTTGCCCTTATATTTGACTTCCAGTGTTTCACGGTTATAACGTTTACCTTTGCACTGATCACAAGGGACATAAATATCAGGCAAGAAGTGCATTTCTACCTTAATAACGCCATCACCTTGGCAAGCTTCACAGCGTCCACCTTTAACGTTAAAACTGAATCGTCCAGGTGTATAACCACGGGTGCGTGATTCAGGTACGCCAGCGAATAATTCCCGGACTGGTGTAAAGATGCCGGTATAAGTTGCCGGGTTAGAGCGGGGAGTTCGGCCAATCGGGCTCTGGTCAATATCAATCACTTTATCGAAATGCTCTAGCCCTTGAATATCGATATAAGGCGCAGGGGTGATATTGGTTGCGCCATTTAACTGGCGTTGTGCAATCGGAAACAGCGTATCATTGATTAACGTCGATTTACCGGAACCAGAAACCCCGGTAATACAAGTAAATAACCCAACTGGCAGATTGAACGTCACATTTTTCAGGTTATTACCTTTCGCTCCGATCAGTTTCAGCACCTTTTTCGGATCTGCCGGGATACGCTTCTCTGGGATGGCAATTTCACGTTCTCCACTCAGGAATTGACCTGTTAGTGAATCTTTGCTCACCATAATGTCTTTAACTGTGCCTTCCGCGACGATTTCACCGCCATGAACACCTGCACCGGGGCCGATATCAATGATATGGTCGGCAGCCCGGATGGCATCCTCATCATGCTCAACCACAATCACGGTATTTCCCAGATTGCGCAAATGGATTAGTGTTTCCAGCAGGCGTTCATTATCCCGCTGGTGCAACCCGATAGAAGGTTCATCAAGTACATACATCACTCCCACTAAACCTGCACCAATCTGGCTGGCAAGGCGGATACGTTGAGCTTCGCCACCGGACAGAGTTTCGGCAGAACGGGAGAGCGTCAGATAATTCAGACCAACATTAACCAGGAATTTCAGACGGTCATGGATCTCTTTCAGTACTTTTTCAGCAATTTGTGCACGTTGACCGCTGAGTTTAATGTTTTGGAAAAAATCCATCGCATGGCCGATACTGAAATCAGAGATCTCCGGCAGAGTGGTATTCTCAATAAATACGTAACGGGCTTCTTTACGTAAGCGAGTTCCGTGGCAGGAAATACATGAACGATTACTAATATATTTCGCCAATTCCTCCCGAACGGCAGTGGATTCCGTCTCTTTATAACGGCGTTCCATATTATGCAGTACACCTTCGAACGGATGGTTACGCACTGTGGTATCGCCACGGTCATTGGTGTATTTAAATTCGATGGATTGTTTACCGGAACCGTACAACACCACTTTCTGAATATTGGTGCTGAGGGAATTGAAGGGTGCTTCGATATCGAATTTATAATGCTCTGCCAATGAACATAGCATCTGGAAATAGTAGAAATTACGGCGATCCCAGCCACGAATTGCACCACCGGCCAGGGAGATATCACCATTCTGAATGACTCTATCAGGATCAAAAAATTGCTGAATACCTAAACCATCACAAGTAGGGCAAGCCCCGGCAGGGTTGTTAAAAGAGAATAGGCGTGGTTCCAGCTCACTCATGCTGTAGCCACATGCAGGACACGCAAAGTTAGCGGAGAAAATCAGCTCTTCGGCTGTATTATCATCTATATTGGCGACAATAGCGGTGCCGCCTGAAAGTTCCAGCGCTGTTTCAAAAGATTCAGCGAGGCGTTGTGCCAGATCGGCACGAACTTTAAAGCGATCAATGACCACATCAATGGTGTGTTTCTTCTGTAATTCTAATTTCGGCGGATCGGATAGATCACAGACTTCACCATCAATACGGGCGCGGATATAACCTTGTGCTGCCAGATTATCCAACAATTTAGTATGCTCGCCTTTTCGCTCTTTGACGATAGGCGCCAGCAACATCAGGCGATGACCTTCTGGCAGTGTTAGCACATTATCTACCATCTGACTAACAGTTTGTGCCGTCAATGGAATATCGTGATCTGGGCAACGAGGTTCACCTACGCGGGCAAACAGCAAACGCAGATAATCATGAATTTCGGTAATAGTCCCTACGGTTGAGCGTGGGTTATGGGAAGTGGATTTCTGCTCAATAGAAATGGCCGGGGATAATCCTTCAATATGGTCAACATCGGGTTTCTCCATCAGTGACAGAAACTGGCGCGCATAAGCTGAAAGCGATTCCACATAGCGACGTTGCCCCTCGGCATAAAGCGTATCAAATGCCAGAGAAGACTTACCTGAGCCGGACAAACCGGTGATAACGATCAGCTTGTCTCGGGGAATTATCAGATTGATATTTTTGAGATTGTGGGTACGTGCGCCCCGAACTTCGATGTTGTCCATGAACCATTTCCCGGATTATTCATACGTGCATATACCCGTTATCTTTCAAGTTGCCTCTTTGTTGGCTGCACTCGCTCACCCCGGTCACATAGTTTGCTATGCTCCCGGGGATTCACTCCCTTGCCGCCGCGATGCATCTTGAAATCCATAGGGTATATAATAATAAGTGAGTTATTATTACACAGAGTTGACTGATTAGATATACAGTGTTTAAGTGAAATAATGTAATAAGTACGGAATTAAATTACGGTGAGCTTCGCAAAGTCTGCTTTAAAGCGGCTGCGTTTCATTTTTAGCGTCGCATGTTAAACTGTGTTGCTTAATAATTGTAGAAATTCATTTCATCAGGAGTATTCCCAATGGCCAGCAGAGGCATAAACAAAGTTATTTTAATCGGTAACCTGGGGCAAGACCCGGAAGTCCGCTATATGCCAAACGGCGGTGCAGTGACTAACATTACTTTGGCGACTTCTGAAAGCTGGCGAGATAAACAGACCGGCGAGATGAAAGAGAAGACTGAATGGCACCGGGTTGTTTTATTTGGCAAACTGGCGGAAGTCGCGGGTGAATACCTGCGTAAAGGTTCACAGGTTTATATTGAAGGTTCTCTGCAAACCCGCAAATGGCAGGATCAGAACGGTCAGGAGCGTTACACCACGGAGGTGGTGGTAAACATGGGCGGTACCATGCAAATGTTGGGCAGCCGTGCTGGTGGTGGTAGTTTCCAGGATAGCCAACCACAAGGCAGCGGTTGGGGACAGCCACAGCAGCCACAACCACAGCAACAATCTCAGCAGTTCAGCGGCGGCGGCGCTCCTTCGCGTCCTGCTCAATCCTCTGCTCCACAAAGCAATGAGCCACCAATGGATTTTGATGATGATATTCCGTTCTAGGATTTTAATTTTTCATTGTTTTTCATTATAAAACAATTGGTTATATTGTGTCATCGTGATAATCATAGGCGGTTGGAGTGCCTATTGCGAGCCTGACTAATCCTTACCCAGTAATGGGTTTGCACTTCGAAAGAGGGAGGGGAGTGTAGCATGTCAGGAAAAGGCTGGTTGCGGGGAAATAACCTACTTTGCGCCAGCCACTCTTGTTTTACCTAAACATATGCTCTTCTGCAACAGGTTGACGTCTACGCTATCGACAAGAGTTCAGACATGGGAGACGGTTGCTTGCTGGACACTTACATTCAAAATGTGGAAGGCCCATTTTTAACCCATTATTGACATTCATAGTTAACATCTCTGTTTAGGTGACGAAATGCAGGGTACTACACAACAAAGGGAGTTAATTTTTAATGAGGTCGCTGCCACAATTTGGGATCGCGAGGCGTTGTTATCGCCACCCGAGATATAAGCGCCTTCATTGCACCGGCCATTAATAAGGTAACTTTCTCTCTACGATTAGTTTTTTGTCTGCACTTCCAGGCTTGTGCTTCTGCTTGTTGCACTTTAATGCCGATTTTACGATAGATACCATGAGCAGAAGCGATGACCCAGGCTGAACGCAAAGGTAAACCAGCAAGCCCTGTCAGAGCAGAGGTATAATAAGACTCCGCTTCCACAATCAATCGGGATACCACCCGAGCTAGCGCAGGATGGTTTTCGGTATAAATAAGTGTGTCCGGCATTAGCCCTTCTTGGTGAAGCCATTCTAGCGGAAGGTAGCAACGCCCGGCCTTCGCATCCTCAATAATATCCCGAGCAATGTTAGTTAACTGAAAAGCAATTCCTAGATCGCAGGCCCGATCCAGCACACTCGCCTCGCGAACCCCCATCACCTTTGCCATCATCAGCCCAACCACTCCCGCGACATGGTAGCAATATCTCAGAGTATCATCTAACGTTCTGCAAGGGTCACCGCGTACATCCATCGCGAATCCCTCCAGATGTTCGAAGGCCTGTTGCTGAGGGATTTCATTACTCAGAGCAACTATCTGAAAGGCTGAAAAAGCAGGTTCGGTCATCGGTAAGCCGTCATAAGCCTGCTTCGTCAAGTATTGCAGCATTTGAAGTTTCTCGTGGGCGTCATACTTATCAACATTGCTTATTTGTCTCCCCAGCTCTTGCCCGTCTATTATATCATCACAATAACGGCACCAGGCGTACAGCATCATTGTGTTGTGCCGTGTTGCCGTATCGAAAAGTCGGGTGACACTGGCAAAACTTTTTGAGCCTTGCTCCATTATCTGAGTAACGTGTTTAAGTAGCGCGGGATTCATCTGGCTATATCCTCTAACATCAATGTGGCTGTGGCTTTTGCTGATCCAATTACGCCGGGAATACCCGCTCCAGGATGTGTTCCTGCGCCGACAAGGTACAGATTATCAATACGGATGTCCCGATTGTGTGGTCGGAACCAGGCGCTTTGTGTCAGCAATGGTTCAAAGGAGAAGGCCGAACCTAGATGGGCATTTAGCTGGTCACGAAAATCAAATGGGGTAAAAATACGATGAACGACTAACTGCTTGAGCAGACCGGGCATATAGTACTTTTCCAGATACGCGAAAATACGGTCGCGTAAGCGTGGCCCCTCTATATCCCAGTTGAGATTAGCTGTCCCCAGGTGTGGTACAGGGGCCAGAACGTAGTAACTTGCGCACCCCGGGGGAGCAAGGGATGGGTCAGTAACACAGGGGGCGTGGAGATAGAGCGAAAAATCCTCCGCCAATCTGTCATGATAAAAAATATCTTCGATGAGTTCCTTATAGCGTGGACCAAAGCAAACGGTATGATGGGCTAATTGGGCATGGTGGTGGTTCAGACCGAAATAAAGTACGAACAGTGAGTTGCTCATTCGTTTACGCACCAGTGTTCGGGCGCGGGCCATTCCGACCGGATGCTGACTCAACAGATGTTTATAGGTATGAATAACATCGGCATTTGAGGCCACAACGTCACATGTCATATTTCGTCCATCAGTCAATTGTACGCCTGTGACCCGATTACCATGAGTGGTGAGGCGTTTTACTTTTGCATTAAGCTCAATTTTTCCACCAATATCAGTAAACAATTTCACCATTGCTTCGACCAAGGCGCTGGTTCCTCCACGCGGAAACCAGACTCCCCATTCTCGTTCCAGTGCGTGGATCAAAGTATAGATAGAAGATACAGCAAAGGGGTTACCTCCTATCAGTAGCGAGTGAAATGAAAATGCCTGGCGCAGACTCTCATCCTTGATATAGTGTGACACTTGGCGATAAACACTACGCCATGCGTGTAAACGTATCAACTGTGGAGCCGCACTCAGCATGTCGCGAAAAGAGAGGAAGGGCACTGTTCCAAGTTTCAGGTAGCCTTCATCAAAGGTCTTCCGAGAATAGTCCAGAAAGCGTCGATACCCGTTAACATCACCTGGATTGAACGTATGGATTTGTGTTTCCAGATGTTGCTGATCATTGTCATAATCAAACATCTTGCCCGACTCCCAGCAGAGCCGATAAAAAGGGCGTACGGGAAGTAAATCGACGTAATCAGCCATACGTTTACCAGCCTGTGTGAACAATTCTTCAATGACATTGGGAGCGGTGATTACGGTGGGGCCAGCATCAAAGGTGAACCCCTGTTCCTTATAAACATAAGCGCGTCCACCTGGTTTATCCCGTTGTTCCAAAATACATGTCGGAATTCCCGCAGACTGGAGCCTTATTGCCAGCGCCAGCCCACCAAAACCCGCACCAATTACCAGCGCTTTAATCATGATAAAAACCCTGAAGCTTCTTGTGTTGTTTAAACATTGCCTTTAGGGCACCTTTTATCGGCACCGGCGGTTTACCTATGAGAATCCGGGCCTTATCGATGGAATTAAGTTGCTCTGCATAAAAACGTGCAATCAGATCTGGGGAAAGTTGATAAAAACGTTGCATCACTTTCCAACGTTGTTGTGGAGCCCCAGCGAGGAAGAGCATGCGATTTAGAAGACGGAAAAAGCGTTGGTGTTGCCACTGCTGCCGTGCGTAATTCCTGAGGGTAATGAATAAGGAGGTATCGGTAAGCTCTGGCAGAGCAACAATACGATCTGCCAACCGAACAGCGTGTGGCAGAGAGTAGCCTGTTGTGGGGTGAAATAAAGCTGCACGTAACCCACTGGTGGGCTGGCCTGCTAGTTGTGCCCAGAAAGAGGTAAAATCCCCCGTAAGTGTAATCGGGAGACAACTGCTCTCTTCTCGAACTAGTTTACCCAGTTTCCAACCATGCCTCTTCGCGTACTCTGCGATAGTTGCCTGTGACAAGGTCTTATCCGGCGCTCCCCGATCAACGTAATGAGTATCCTCTATCAGCAGACGAGTTGAGGAAAACGGTAGGACATAGATAAATCGATAACCTGTATTCTGTCCCACACTGGTATCCATTAAAATCGGGCGGGTTAAAGAGTGCGATTCTTCCAGTTCCCATTCCTGACCAAAAAATGCCTGGGTACCACTCCCAATAAATGGTCCTGGTCGCCAGCCTCTCCCATCAATGACTGCGCCTGCATTTAGAGCCGAACCGTCCTGTAAGTAAACCTTCTGTGGAGTTAGCTCCTTTACTAATAAACGAGTCTGTATACGCTCGCCCAAATATGTTTGGAGTATGTTTGCAAAGTGTTGGGACGTAACACTGAAATATGAATGTGGCAATGTGCGCTGAAATGCTGGAAAAATTACGTCATAACCTGACCAGCGATAGGTGATCAGCGGTGCTATCCACCCATGTTCCGCCTCAGTAAGATCATGTTGATGAAATGACCACGTGTGATTGCCTCCTATTGTTTCTGTGTTTTCAATCATCAACACTCGGAGATGTGGTTTACACTGCTGGAGACGCATCGCGATCAGTCCGTTAGCCAATCCTCCCCCCACCAAAATCAGATCCCAGTCGTACATCATTTTGTTGATCCTCCGGCAATCACAAAGTTACTCACCTCATCAAGAGTCATATACATCACGGAAATTCGTGTTTGTTGAAAGAGATTAAAGACATGCAATCATAGCGGAAAAACTCACGTTGGGAGCAGAACAGCTGTACGCAGAGCAGCAATATCAGGAGCTATCTGACGTAGTGAGCGACTAAGCCCATCGTTTGCTTCATTTTCAAGAGCAACACGTTGCGACCCGACCTCCATTGAAATTCCTAATATTTGAGCTGCCTCTGCAAGATGGTGATTAATCGCATGAGCACGATGAACCCCTCCAGTCATCGAGCTTATGAGCAATGGTGCCTGCAAAATTTTTCCAAAGAGGGAACACTTAAGATCTATTCTGTCCAGATCCAATTCTGGCAGAGCACAATGCTGAAATCGCCACTCAGCAAACCCTGTTTTTACCTGGGTCTCAGTTTGAGGAGAATGGAATATAATATCCAGATGCTCATTTTTACGTTGAGTGTGATCGATCTTTTTCATTTTTTTGGGCCAAGGTTGAAATTAATTAAACATCGCAATATTTTTATCAAACCAATATCGTATAAAATATCGTGAGGCTAAATTTCTGCGACACGCTACCGCCAAATATTTATCAATGTATCTGATGTGCCTGCGTAAATGTTCATGCACTTTAGATTCTCCGAGCAGTGTAACCATTGTTAACTTTTCCTTATCCTGAGACATATCTTTCCCTGTATTATTTAGATCATCGCTCAAGTCATCCAGTAATTGAAATGCCTGCCCCAAATGTTGTGATACATGGCGTAATGCCTGACGAGTTATATCAGGTGCATTCACAGCAATGGCCGCTAACTGAAATGTTGCGTCGAAAAGCAAACCGGTTTTTAAATCGTTGGTGGCCGCAATGGTGTGATAATTACCAGTACATAATGTATTGTTCAGATCGCGAAACTGTCCCTGGACAAGACCGTTTAAACCAACTGCATGAGAAAGTATGGCGACAGAAGCAGATTTATCGTATTCAGAAAGATTTGTTTCTACAATGAGACCAAAAGCCCGGCTTAGCAAGGCTACAGCCGCCAGGATCGCTACACTTTCACCATACTGCCGATGAATAGCTGGGCGTCCGCGCCGATGCTCAGCATTATCCATACAGGGAAGATCGTCTAAAATTAATGAGGCTGCATGTACTATTTCAATTGCAGATGCCAGCTGTAGAAAGTCGGTCTTCCAGGGGTTTTCTCCAAGATCCAGGACTATGAGCAACAATAAGAGGGGGCGGATACGTTTTCCAGACACTAGTGTACTTTCTCGCATAGCTGCGCAGACTTTGTCATCCGGGGCTCCTGAAGGAAGTACCAATTCTAGGTGCTGTTGTAGTGCACTCTGTAACTCCAGTAATGTTTCTTCATAATTCATAACTTGTGCAGTACTAACGTTCATAAATATTTCCCGAATCACGTAAATAATTTCACTAAGCTATTTGAAAAACAATGATAAGTTTATATTACTACTACAGGCTTTAGGCTTTAGGCTTTAGGCTTTAGGCTTTAGGCTTTAGGCTTTAGGCTTCCAGCATAACTTCATTTATCCAGCAGTGATGCATTCCCATTGGAATATGGTGCGGCAAACGCAATCTGCACACCATTGAGAGATCATCAGCATTTAAAACCACGACATCTGTACAGTGCAATTTTTCGACATAAACCTTAAAAATAAGCCAACCCTCATCTTCTTTAACAGAACCCTTTTTGGCTACAAAAACAGGTTCTTCAGGCAAATCATTATCAAAACTGTGGCTTATTACACTCTTGTCAAAAAAATCAAATTTAGTTATTGATCTCTCTTCACTTTCAGAATCCCCCCAGCAAACGAACCAGGCATATCTGTGCTTTCTACCACAGACTGTAGGGTTTATGGCTGGGAAATCAGTATTCCCCCTGAATAAAATTTCTTTATCGACATTCCCGGATGCAGTGCATAAAGTAAAACGACAAAGTTCTGAACTATTATTTTTAAATATATTCTGTGTAAATACTGGGAATGACCGCCAAAATGGGGCATCAAAAATCACATTTCCATCGGCATCTTCATAGCCATTTGTGAAATGAAAAATAAATCCAGGAGCTGCATCATAGAATTTCGCATCATGGCATTCTCTTGAAACTAAAAGAACCCTGCCATCTTCATTTTCACATGAATTCATAGATGCAAGTATGCTTTCATTGCCAATTACGTTCCTCAACTTAAGATTTATATGCGGCCCACCTAAAAAAAATAAAAAGTAATTTTTTGTCACTATGAAGTCGTGAATTAAGTACCTTTTCTTAAGCGGAATGTTGCATATAACAGTCATGTCACCGGTATTGTCTATTTTGTATAGCGTCAACTTAGAACCAATACCATATGTCACACCAAATCCATATAAATTATCATCATCTGGTATTTTTTTAGGATGTGCTGTAAATGGTACTTCACGAAGGTTAAGTTTGGGAAGGAAAGAGAATCGTGCTCTTAGCTTTCCAGAAAAATCATATTTTGAAATTGTCTCAAGAGTTACCGGATTAATTAAATGTGGCATTCCTCCTTCCCACAACGCCAGAAGTTTATGAGAATGATACACAATATTTGTATTTGCCGGATTTTTAATAATAAAAAATCTCATCCTGAATTTTAGTTTTTTGGGGACGGTTCCAACTGAGCGATACAGTAACCTTTGAGCTTCTTCTTCTCTTAAGTATTCTTTTGTTAACACATGTCTGTTTCTATAGAATACCCCATTATCACTGAACGTTACTTTAAATATCATCCCATCCCCATCAAATGGATGATTATAATATTCGTCTCCCCTGTGCAGGCGACCGGGACCAATTCTAAAGAAAGAACCTTTTAACTTTGAAGGAACCTCTCCTTTAATAGGAACTAATTTTGAATCAAGTTCCTCTAACTGGGATTGAAAGGGATTTAGATGGTTTTTCGAGAATACAAAATCGCTCAAGCCTTCACCTCTATATTTCCAACTGAATAATAGGTAATGATTTAATACAGGAGCTCTACAAGAAGATGCAATAATACTAAAATAACAGTACTGTGCTGAATATGAACAGAACTATTTTTTTTCAAATGGATTTTTATAACCGAAATCACAAAAAAGAACCCTGCCACTAACTAACACACTTTTGGTGTGATGGTGTACATGTAGAAGGGTGACTGAAATATTAGGAGCAATGCCTGATAAACGTGTTCTCAGGCTCGGAACGTGAGAGAGTGCAAGCATGAACTGTTCCCCAAATGTTGGACACCAATCCGTAAATAGGGGAACAGTTTAAAAATGTAAGGTATATATGTCTTATGAAACATCAATCAAGCCAAGATCACTGCTTAATGTCGTACCACTGATATCGTAGCTGGCAAGCACTTGGCTTCCTTTTTTGTATAAAAAAGCTTTACGGGCTTCATTATCATTTCCCCATACTACAAATACATGCATAAAAACTGTTGATCCATCAGGAACCCCAAGATCGCCTGGGTCAACAGTATCGGTTAATCCAAGAGTAATATTATTACCTTGCTTACTTAAATGCTTTTCACCATCGCCATCCATATAACTGAATTGGATTCTGGCAATGAATCCACCTGAATTTTTAAGGCTCATTTTGCCGATTTCTTGCAATGTCATCACAGTCTCCTTTTGAGAAAAAACTAATAACATTTAGCTATTCAAATACATAAGTCGTCTAAGATGTGTTAAATAAAAAATAAATCTTAACGAGTGGAATAAATAACACATTAAAACCACTATAACAAATAATTATTATATTTATTCTATGAAAAAATAAAGATTATCTTGATAAGTACCAAGCATAAATGATTTCCTTTCGTTAGATGTTTAATGTGGTTGATATTTTTCTTTACAATACAATGAGATGTTTTTTATATAACAACATCTTTATTGTTTTAATTGGTAATAATTTAAATTTATAACGTTTGGTGGTTTATCATGTTAATTGCGACATAATTACACTGTGAGTAAATCATTTCGTGTTTCCTTAATAAATCATTGGATGTTTTTCCATCCTGATTTTTTCTCAGTCGATTATTTAATTGGTTTATGATAATAATTTATCTCTTGGATCAATATTTAATTAAAGTCTGTATATTAGTATAATAAATAAAAATGACCTTATCTAATACTATAAGATAATTTTTTGATTTAAAAATAATTCATTAGGTGTTTTGTATCTCAATGTCTGATGTGAGCGATTATTTAGTTTATTAATAACAAATCTTATTTTCCATTTTGTCACCGGTGAAAAGTCTGTTTCCTAATATCTTCTGTCCTTTTAGGCTGTTCAAGTGACTTTGTTGTAGGGGGAGCCGCTGGAAAGATTAATTCAAACCAGCGGTCCACTCTGCAATTTGCCCAAGATAAATAGGGTAAAAAATTTCTTTAATACCTTGTTAACGTAGGGCTTTTTGTCTGAATTTGTATTGATCTGATCAAATAACCGCCAATATATTGGTTTGGTCATACTTTATTGTAAAAATATTAATGGATTCGTATGTAATTTATTGATTATCACAACAAATTCCCTTCAATACCTTGGCATGATATGCGATATGCTCGCCGATAAAACTGGCGACAAAATAGTAACTATGATCATAACCAGTGCGTAGGTTCAATGTGTAAGGATGCTCAGTGCTTTCGCATACATCCTTCAACAGCTCAGGACGTAATTGCTCTTCAAGAAACGGATCATCGGTACCGATGTCAATTAACATATGCAATGGCTCGGCGTTATTAGCCAGCAGCTCGACTGTATCATAGGCTTTCCATATGTCACGATCTTCACCCAGATAAGCGCGAAAAGCTTTTTCTCCCCAAGGAACTTGAGAAGGAGCAATAATCGGTGAAAAGGCCGACACGCTGTGGTAACGATCTGGATTGCGTAGCGCGATCATCAGTGCACCGTGGCCTCCCATCGAATGACCACTGATGGCCCGAGCGGTTGTTACCGGGAAGTGTGCTTCGATCAGTACTGGTAGCTCTGACACCACATAATCATACATGCGATAGTGCCGTGCCCAGGGTTCCTGTGTTGCGTTGAGGTAAAAACCGGCCCCCTGACCCAAATCATAGGCGTCATCATCTGCAACTTTCTCACCACGAGGGCTGGTATCTGGGGCGACGAGGATAATACCCTGTTCGGCAGCGTAGCGTTGAGCTCCCGCTTTAGTGATGAAATTTTGCTCATTACATGTTAGGCCCGAGAGCCAATACAGCACCGGTAATTTCTGGTGTTCAGCCTGAGGAGGAAGGTAAACAGCGAAATTCATGGCACAGCCAAGCACGGCCGATTCATGCTGATAAACATCCTGCCATCCCCCAAAACAAGCGTGGCGTTCAATCCTCTCCATTCTTTTTCCCTCTGTAAATCTGTAAAACATACAGGTTCACTCATGTAACGGTGAACCTGAGGCTATCGTTTCCTGTTTTGTTAAAAACCGCCTATTACAGCATGGTTTTTAACTCCTTCAGAACGACTTAGTAATGGATGACTGTGCGAATCGATTTTCCCTCATGCATCAGATCGAATGCTTCATTAATGCGTTCGAGCGGCAAGGTGTGAGTAACAAAAGGTTTTAACTCAATTTCACCTTTCATTGCCTCTTCCACCATTTTAGGCAACTGACTGCGGCCTTTGACTCCGCCAAAGGCAGTGCCTCGCCACGAACGACCAGTAACCAGTTGGAATGGACGGGTTGATATTTCCTGTCCCGCACCGGCTACACCAATAATCACTGATTGCCCCCAACCACGATGTGCGCTTTCGAGCGCGGCACGCATCACATTGACATTACCAATACATTCGAAGGTATGATCCACTCCCCATTCCGTCATCTCGATAATGACTTGCTGAATAGGTTTGTCGTAATCATTTGGGTTCAGGCAGTCGGTTGCACCGAACTGTTTTGCCAGCGCAAATTTTGCTGGATTTGTATCGATGGCAATAATCTTGCCAGCTTTTGCCTGACGAGCGCCTTGGATCACGGCAAGGCCAATGCCGCCGAGCCCAAAGACGGCAACGGAATCACCAGACTGTACTTTAGCGGTATTATGCACTGCGCCGATGCCGGTAGTGACACCGCAGCCCAGCAGGCACACTTCTTCATGGTTTGCTTCCGGGTTGATTTTTGCCAGTGATACTTCGGCTACGACTGTGTATTCGCTGAATGTGGAGCATCCCATATAATGATAAATAGGCTGCCCTTTATAGGAAAAACGGGTTGTGCTGTCCGGCATGACGCCTTTCCCTTGAGTTGCCCGCACGGACACACACAGGTTGGTTTTTCCTGATTTGCAGAACAGGCACTCTCTGCATTCTGCGGTATAAAGAGGGATAACGTGGTCACCGGGTTTGACGCTGGTGACGCCTTCACCAACCTCAACGACTATGCCGGCGCCTTC
Organism: Photorhabdus sp. HUG-39; assembly: GCF_963878365.1. Taxonomy (NCBI): domain Bacteria; kingdom Pseudomonadati; phylum Pseudomonadota; class Gammaproteobacteria; order Enterobacterales; family Morganellaceae; genus Photorhabdus; species Photorhabdus sp. HUG-39. Next base: position 70,450 of record NZ_CAWNWY010000030.1, read on the forward strand.
ATGCCCGAGTATGACAGGAAAAATGCCCTCCGGATCATCCCCTGATAGGGTGAAGGCATCCGTATGACACACACCGGTATGGCTGATTTTGACCAGCACTTCACCGGCTTGGGGCGGGGCTACATCGATTTCAACGATTTCAAGGGGGCGGCCCGGTCCGAATGCAACAGCAGCTCTTGATTTCATAAGTTCTCCTTCTGAATAGACAGTGCGACGCGTTTGCGAATACAGATTAATAAAGTCAATCGGCTTGTCAGCGAAGATATCTTTGTAATAGTTTATTAAGAATATGATTTCGCATCTGTAGAAATGGTACAAAAATTTTAACATTAATACGTATTTTTAAAATAGCTGACTCGCGATAATTGGAAAACTATGATTTGTCATGGTTACAGATGTCCTTTCAGGAAAAGTCGGGTTGCGGAGAAATAACCAAACTTTGCACCAGTCATTGTGAGTTCCATAATATCCAACATAGCTCTATTGGCTGGCAAAGTATCGGTTAAGCAATGAGATTCTTGGGAGTTTTAACTAAATAACGTGAACGTGTTCATGAACTTGTGGATGAATTGCATCAAGCTGGCATTAAAGCCCGATACCTTGAAGGGGAAATGGTACAGGCTAAAAGGACGGAAGCAGTTAAGCACCTGAATGATGGCAGTATCACTGTTCTGGTTGCAACAGATATTGCTACCCGTGGATTGGATATTGATGATATCAGCCATGTTTTCAATTTTGATTTACCGCGCACCGCCGATATTTATCTACACCGTATTGGCCGGACAGCTCGTGCAGGTAAAGGTACTGCAATTACCTTAGTGGAAGCGCATGATCATCCTTTATTAGGCAAAATCAGTCGCTATCTGAATGAACCACTCACGTCGCGGATTGTTGATGAACTTCGCCCAACAACCAAAGCACCAAGTGACAAAGCCCACAATAAGCCATCGAAAAAAGTATTGGCTAAACGCAAAGAGAAAAAGAAAGCGGAAGA
>NZ_CAWNWY010000031.1:0-70148 GCF_963878365.1 Photorhabdus sp. HUG-39
GACTTTAAAACGTATTTTTTTGTGATACGGTCTTGTGAGTGCCCACACAGATTGTCTGATTAATTGTTAAAGAGCAGGCTGAAATAAAACGTGATATTCTCGTTCAGCCGGGCTGCGTATACTACGCTTTTCGCCCGCAGAGTCAAGCGCTTATTAGCTTTTTCTCTGCCCGACCTCACAATGTTTATCAGCGTTGTGTCGGTCAGTGGTGGCGCATTATAGGGCGTTCTTTGACGCTGGCAAGCGTTTATTTAAAAAAAACTGCCGTTAGCAGTTTTTTTCAACAAAATACTGATAAAAAGAACAAATAGGTCATTTTTTACTCACCATTTTAAGGAAATCATCGGTAAAATGATTAACTTGCTGCCAGTCGGTATATTCAACTTCTTTAGTTGTATCAGTTTCCCCACCGGTCATTTTCATAATTATTTTAACCATTATCCGATCCAACCAATGATAACGAGGATAAAGTAATGCACCAGCAAAAACACCACACAAATCTGGCTTCCACGGGGTATTAAATAGAAACTTACGAACATACACATTCGTTTCTGGTGTACGTTTCTCTGGCTTCCTTGCTGTCAAATTTACGCCAAAAAATGCGGTTGGCATTTTATTAAGTTGTTGTTGATGACAGATTGCAAACTTTTTCAGTGCTGAATTGAAATGACCATATCTGATCGAAGCTCCAACCATAATCTTGTCATAAGATTCCAAATTGATCGTTTTTACTGTTGCTAAATCTCTGAGCTCGCATACCTCCCCTGATCTGCGTAGATTTTCAGCAATGCGGGTAATGATTTTCTTAGTCTGTCCATCCCGACTGGAATAAAGTAATAAACAATTCATAGCCATATCCCTCTCCCAATAGACTATTCACGCCAGAAGGTTGGTGTAAATAAAACTAATAAAGTGAATACTTCCAAGCGGCCAAACAACATCGTTATAACTAATATCCATTTGGCTGCCGGATTCATTGCAGTGAAGTTATCCGCAACAACACCCAACCCTGGCCCTAGATTATTTAGTGTAGCGGCTATTGCAGAAAACGCAGAAAGTTCATCTACACCAGTTGCGATAAGTAATAATAAACTAATGATAAATACCAAAGCATAAGCAGAGAAGAATCCCCAAACAGCTTCAATAATTCTTTCAGGTAATGCTCTTCGCCCTAGCTTGAGGGTATAAACCGCATTTGGATGAACCAATCTCTTCAATTCACGGGAACCTTGCAGGAATAGCAGTAAGATACGAATCACCTTCAGTCCTCCTCCCGTCGAACCTGCACAACCCCCAATAAAAGCGGAACACAACAGCAGTATTGGCAAAAATGATGGCCAACGAGCAAAACTATCTGTGCTGAACCCAGCTGTTGTCGCCATTGAAACAACCTGGAAAAAAGCTTGGTTTAGTGTCTCTATCCCCGACTTATAAATAGCGTGATGCCATAAGATCAGAGTGCAAATAATAACAAGCACTAATTGAATGGAGATAAACATACGGAATTCAGGGTCCCGCCAATATACTGTCAGGCTACGTCCCGTTAATACCGCGAAGTGCAAACCAAAGTTACAACCAGAAATCAGTAGAAAAATCGCAATAATGGTATTTATCGCGGGGCTATTGAAATAACCAATACTCGCGTCATGTGTAGAAAATCCACCAATTGCGATAGTTGAAAAACTGTGAGAAATGGCATCAAAAACTGACATACCCGCAGCCCATAACGCTAAAGCGCAGGCGATTGTCAGTAACACATAAATCAACCATAAAGTTTTTGCTGTTTCAGCAATTCGCGGGCGCATTTTATTATCTTTCAAGGGGCCAGGCATTTCAGCCCGATAGAGCTGCATTCCCCCAACCCCAAGTAGAGGCAGTATTGCAACAGCCAGCACTATAATCCCCATACCACCTAACCATTGCAGCATCTGCCGGTAGAAAAGAATCGCTTTAGGCAAGGAATCAAGCCCAATCAGTGTCGTAGCACCCGTTGTTGTTAAACCGGAGAAAGATTCAAAAAATGCATCTGTAATAGAAAGATTTGGCTGTTCAGAAAAAATGAAAGGTAAAGCCCCAACACTACCAAGTACTGTCCAAAACAAAGCAACGATAAGAAACCCTTCCCGGGGCTTTAATTCATGTTTTTGCTCCCGATTTGGTATCCAAAGCATCAAACCGATAATTAAGGCAAAAATAAATGTCTGACTAAATGCACGCCCAGCGCCATCACGATAGATAAGTGCTACCAACCCTGGAATTATCATGGTGACAGAGAAAAGAATGACAAGCAGCCCAACAATACGGGTTATGGCACGAAAATGCATTTAGCTGGTTCCTTAGAAATCCAGTTACAGAGAATATTTACAGATCAGGTGTTAAATACAGTACACCGCGACTTAGATCACGTAATTTATCACCGACTTCCCCCACTAAGGTAGCTGGAAGTGAAATTCGCAAAGTAACATTCTCTGCATACTCACTGGAAATAATTTGCCCTGATGATTTCTGTAATAACTGTTCAATCATAGAGATATGGGCATATTCACACTGCAAGGAACAGGGTTTCTGTGGAACCTTATTTTTTGTCTCCAGCAATTTCAGCGCCTGTTGGGCACCACTTCCATATGCCCTTACCAACCCACCGGTACCTAATTTTATTCCACCAAAATAGCGAACAACAACCGCGGTTATTTCACCGATATTATTTCCCATAAGTTGGGACAGTATCGGCTTACCTGCGGTTCCTGAAGGTTCCCCATCATCTGAAAAACCCAACTGTTGTGAATCATCCGGTGCACCAGCAACAAATGCCCAGCAGTGATGGCGGGCATCAGGGTACTGAGCTTTGATTTTCTGGATAAACGCTTTAGCCTCATCCACCCCGTCAGTATGCTCCAGCAAGGTAATAAAGCGACTTTTTTTAATCTCTTCAGTAAAACTCACTGAAGCTGCGGGTATCAAATAAGGCTTCATTATGGCAATTGAAGATCCCGAGTCATGTTTTCCACTTTATTTTCATGGATCACAATATTATCTTCAATACGAATACCACCGAAAGGTTTAAGCGTCCCAATTTTATTCCAGTCAAAATGTTTGCTGAACTCACTTTCACGCCAAGATGCAAGCAGCGATTCGATGAAATAAAAGCCTGGCTCGATAGTCAGCACCATGCGAGGTTCTAGAATACGGGTACAACGCAGATAAGGATACATATCCGGAGCGGCTAAATGTGTACCTGTATCATCCTGCATAAACCCTGCCACATCATGGACCTGTAATCCAAGAGGGTGACCAATGCCATGTGGAAAGAATGGCGTTGTCAGTCCTTTTTCAACCATGACTTCTTCACTGACATCTTTCACGATACCATATTTTTTCAACAACTTAGCAATCCGATGATGCATCTGAATATGATATTCGGTATAGCGAACTCCTGCTTTAATTGTACTAATTAACGCTTTTTGTTCAGCATCCATATCTTTAATTAGAGAAGCAAATTCATTATTACTTTTTGCTGAATAAGTGCGGGTGATATCTGCTGCATAGCCATTATATTCAGCACCGGCATCAATCAGGAAACTACGAATATCCGAAGGTGCATTGTGCTGCAATGCAGTGTAATGCAAAACAGCCGCATTCTCATTCATAGCAATAATATTGTTATAAGGCACATCTGTATCACGATGACCTGTTGCCATAAGATAAGAGATATTAATATCAAATTCACTCATCCCAGCCTGAAATGCTTCATAAGCTGCCAAATGCCCGACAATAGCCGTTTTTTGTGCTTCACGCATACAGACTAGTTCATAATCTGTTTTGTATGAACGATGGAAATGCAAATAATCAAGAACAGACTTTGGATTAATATTGCGTTCAGAGAAACCAATCTCTTTTGCTCTTTGCAGTGAACAACCGATGTAAGCAACATTCTGTTTCACATAAGTGCTTAACTCTAAATTGATATCTCCAGCATTTGCCAGATGAATCATTTCAACTTCTTTAGTCCAGTAGCTAGTCGGCAATGGTTCTACGCTGTGCCAATAATCTACCGGCGAGTAAAACCATAATTTAGGTTTATTAATACCATCTACCCACAACCAGCAATTAGGCACTTTAGTTACTGGTACCCAAGCTTTGAAGTAAGCATTAACTTTGAAAGGGTAATCTCTATCATCAAGAAAAATACGCTGTAACTCACCAGAGTGAATAAGCAAAGCATCAAATTGATTACGGGCCAATGCTTCACAGGTACGTTGCTGCAATGTAGAGATATGTTCGTGGTACAGAGATGCCAACTTTTCCATTTCAATTGACCTTTTTTATTTTATGACTAAACCATTAGCTTATCACAACCGTTGATATTTGCAGGTATCACCCAAAAATCTTCTCAATTTATCGACCCCCACTAACACCTTATTTATCAAGATATAAAAACAATTATTGCCAATGAGATACAAATCTCACTTGTGATCACCCTTGCAAAAAACTAATCACTCATTTGCATTTACTTAACATAATAACCACAATCAAACCCATCTGGTCATACCAGATGGTATGCGCTCATTTAGGAGAACGACATGCTCTATCAAAGTGAAACAATTCAAGTAAGCTGGTTGAAAGATGGCATTGCTGAACTGGTTTTCAATGCCCCAGCCGCGATTAATAAACTAGATACCAAAACCGTTGCATCTCTCGATAAGGCTGTTACCAGCCTAGAGCAACAAACTGGATTGAAAGGCGTTTTATTACGTTCTGAAAAAGCCGCATTTATTGTTGGTGCAGATATTACTGAATTCCTCTCTTTATTCGATTCACCTGTAGAAAAACTGCAAGAATGGCTTAACTTTTCAAATAGCATTTTTAACCGGATAGAAGATTTACCCGTACCAACCATTTCAGCAATAAACGGTTATGCTCTTGGTGGTGGCTGTGAATGTGTTCTGTCTACAGATTTCCGTGTGGCCTCCCCGGATATACGCATTGGGCTGCCAGAAACCAAACTTGGTATTATGCCTGGTTTTGGTGGCTCAGTTCGCCTTCCACGCCTGATCGGGACTGATAATGCACTGGATATCATTGCCGCAGGTAAAGACATTGGTGCAGAAGAAGCATTGAAAAACGGTTTGATTGATGCTGTTGTTCCCAAAGAAAAATTGGTTGATTCCGCAGTATCAATGCTGGAACAAGCAATTGCAGGGAACCTTAACTGGAAAGCCGCACGTCAGCCAAAATTAGAGCCTTTGAAACTCAATGAAATTGAACGAGGCATGAGTTTTAGTGTGGCAAAAGGTATGGTGATGAAAGTCGCCGGCCCTCATTATCCAGCTCCTATCACCGCAGTTAAATCCATAGAAAAAGCCGCTACATTTGGTCGCGATGAAGCATTGAAACAGGAAACCGCCAGCTTCATTCCTTTAGCACAGACAAATGTTGCCCGTGCCTTAGTGGGTATTTTTCTTAATGACCAGTACATAAAAGGACTGGCAAAAAAACATCTGAAAGAAGTCACAACACCTGAGTATGCCGCAGTTCTTGGTGCTGGAATTATGGGTGGTGGTATAGCCTATCAATCTGCCCGCAAAGGGATTCCTGTCATGATGAAAGACATCAGCCAGCAAGCCCTTGAATTAGGTATGAATGAAGCCGCGAAACTTCTAAACAAGCAGTTTGAACGTGGCCGTCTAGATGCTATAAAAATGGCGAGAACCCTCTCTTCTATTCAACCTACCTTAAATTATGCCGGTATCGAACAGGCTCAAATCGTGGTTGAAGCTGTAGTAGAGAATCCTAAAATCAAAGCGGCTGTACTATCAGAAACTGAAACTCTGGTTAATGAAGATTGTGTCCTAGCTTCCAACACATCAACAATTCCAATTTCAGAATTAGCTAATTCCCTAAAACGCCCGGAAAACTTCTGTGGTATGCATTTCTTCAACCCGGTACACCGCATGCCATTGGTTGAAGTAATTCGCGGTGAAAAAACTTCTGAAAAGACAATTTCAACCGTAGTCGCCTATGCCAGCAAAATGGGTAAAACTCCGATCGTCGTTAACGACTGTCCAGGGTTCTTTGTAAACCGGGTACTGCTTCCTTATCTCCTTGGCTTCGGTCTGCTATTGCGTGATGGTGGTGATTTCCGCCAAATAGACAAAATCATGGAGAAAGAATTTGGTTGGCCAATGGGTCCTGCTTATCTCATTGATGTTATTGGTCTTGACACTGCACATCATGCTCAATCAGTCATGGCCCAAGGGTTCCCAGATCGTATGCAGCGTGATTATAAAGATGCCATTGATGTTTTATATGACAATCAACGTTACGGGCAGAAAAATGGCCTTGGTTTCTACAAGTACACTCAAGATAAGAAAGGTAAGCCTAAAAAAGAGCAGGACGAGCAAACAGACCAACTGCTGGCAACTATCTGCCAACAGAAGAGTAATTTCTCCGGTGAAGAGATCATTGCTCGTACTATGATCCCGATGATCAACGAAGTTGTCCGTTGTCTGGAAGAAGGTGTCATTGCCAGCCCAGCAGAAGCCGATATGGCTCTGGTTTATGGCCTTGGTTTCCCTCCATTCCACGGTGGTGTTTTCCGTTATCTGGAAACAATGGGAACAGCGGCTTACGTAAAAATGGCTGAAAATTATGCTCACCTCGGTGCTCTTTATCAGGTACCACCTGGTCTGAAAGCCAAAGCTGAACGTAATGAAAGTTACTACTCTACAGCAGCAACGATTGCTGTCAGCACCGGAAAAACAGCGTGAGGTCTGGAAACATGGAAAATGTAGTCATTATTGATGGCATCCGCACCCCAATGGGGCGCTCAAAAGGTGGTGCATTCCGTCAGGTCCGGGCTGAAGATCTCTCCGCTCACCTGATGAAAGAGCTATTTAAACGTAATCCGGCAATACAGCAACATGAAATCGATGACATCTACTGGGGCTGTGTACAGCAAACTCTAGAACAAGGTTTCAACATTGCCCGTAATGCAGCTTTACTGGCAGATATCCCTCACTCTGTACCAGCCGTGACTGTTAACCGCCTGTGCGGTTCATCAATGCAAGCGCTGCATGATGGCGCTCGTATGATCATGACCGGAGAAGCTAATGTCACACTGATTGGTGGTGTAGAGCACATGGGCCATGTTCCAATGACACATGGCGTGGATTTCCATCCTAAAATGAGTCTGAGTGTTGCCAAAGCCGCAGGAGTCATGGGCTTAACCGCTGAAATGTTGGCAAAGATTCACCATATCAGCCGTGAAATGCAAGATGCATTTGCACTCCGTTCACACCAACGAGCAACACAAGCAACGCAATCAGGTGCATTCTCCAATGAGATATCACCGGTTTATGGTCACGATGCCGATGGCATATTGAAACGGTTTGATTACGATGAGGTAATCCGTTCAGATGCTAATCTGAAAGATCTCGCCGCTCTGCGTCCTGTATTCGATCCAGTAACAGGTTCAGTCACAGCAGGCAGCTCTTCTGCTTTATCCGATGGTGCGTCTGCAATGTTGATAACCAGTGAAAGTTATGCCAAGAACCTGGGGCTGAAACCTCGTGCCCGTATCCGTTCTATGGCAGCTGTTGGTTGCGATCCTTCCATTATGGGATATGGCCCGGTCCCTGCTACACAAATGGCGCTCAAAAAAGCAGGTTTAGTACTAGGTGATATTGGCGTGATTGAACTAAACGAAGCATTTGCCGCTCAATCACTTGCCTGCCTGAAGGGCCTGAATTTGTTGGACGGTATGGATGACAAAGTTAACCTGAATGGTGGCGCAATTGCTCTCGGTCACCCACTAGGCTGCTCAGGTGCTCGCATCACAACAACATTGTTGAACTTAATGGAACGCCGCGATGTTCAGTTTGGCCTGGCAACCATGTGTATCGGTTTAGGCCAAGGTATCGCCACCATTATAGAAAGAATGGATTAAGAACTTATCTGTAAGAATTATTATAACTGAGTCGTTGTTGCCGTAATTCCCGCCTGTCAGGGGCGGGCTTTTTATTATTATTTTAAATGAATTCGAAAGCATCACCATACATGTTGTCAGTAGAAGCATCACGCTCACCACAAAAGCGCTCTCGAGCAATTTTTGCCATTTCAAATCGCCCTGCAATGTAGATATCATAATTGGCCAAACTACCAAAATCCTCTAGTACCGCTTTAAGCACTGTTCCTGTACGTCCACACCAACCATTCTCTGACTGTTCAACAACCGGAACAACCTTCAAATTAGGGTAGTGCTCTGTAAGTAACTGTAATTCAGCAAGATCATATAAATGTTGTGATTCTCTGCCCCCCCAATACATAGAGATCTGGCGTTCAGGTTGTTCTTCCAACGCTGTCAGCAATATAGAACGGGTATAAGAAAACCCCGTACCGCCTGCAATTAATAATAGCGGATTAGTGCTGCTTTGACGAAACCAGGCTTTACCATGAGGGATATCAATATCGATCACTTTCTGATCCAGAATTCTATCCATCACAGCCATTGCATACAAATTCAGTTCAGAAGCACCAATATGTAATTCAATAAACTCCTTTTCTGAAGGCGTTGATGCCATTGAAAATGGACGTTTATCTCTCTCACCCATTACCACCATCAGATACTGACCAGCGCGGAATGAGAACGGAGAATCGGGAAGTAACCGTACCCGATAAACCGTATCAGTAATAGCCTCTACAGAGGTTACTTTGCAGCTCAGTGTTGTCATGCGTTCCCTCTTATGGTCCTAAAATATCTAATTCATCCCAGATTTTGTCGACGCGGGTACGCACTTCTTCACTCATCACAATAGGACGTCCCCATTCCCTCTGCGTCTCTCCCGGCCATTTGTTCGTTGCATCCATTCCCATTTTCGAACCCAATCCTGAAACCGGTGATGCAAAATCGAGATAATCTATCGGAGTATTCTCCATTAATACTGTATCTCTTGCCGGGTCCATCCGCGTAGTGATTGCCCAAATGACATCGTTCCAGTCTCTGGCATTGATATCATCATCACAAACGATAACAAACTTTGTATACATAAATTGCCGTAGATATGACCAAACCCCCATCATGACCCGCTTGGCATGACCCGGATATTGTTTCTTCATAGTCACGACGGCAAGACGATAAGAACAACCTTCAGGAGGCAGATAAAAATCGACAATTTCAGGAAACTGTTTTTGTAAAATCGGTACCAGCACCTCATTCAATGCAACCCCCAACACAGCAGGTTCATCCGGCGGACGGCCAGTATAAGTCGAGTGATAAATAGCATCATGGCGCTGAGTAATATGTGTCACAGTGAACACCGGGAACATATCGATTTCATTATAATAGCCCGTATGGTCACCATATGGCCCTTCTGGAGCTAACTCGCCAGGCTCAATATACCCCTCCAATACGATCTCAGCACTTGCTGGTACCTCCAAGTTATTTGAAAGACATTTCACAACTTCTGTTTTATATCCTCTTAATAACCCGGCAAATGCATATTCCGATAATGTATCAGGAACTGGCGTCACAGCCCCCAATATTGTCGCTGGATCAGCCCCCAAGGCAACAGCCACCGGGAAACGTTCTCCTGGATGTGCCTGACACCATTCCTGAAAATCAAGCGCACCACCACGATGAGATAACCAGCGCATAATGAGTTTATTTTTACCCAATACTTGCTGACGATAGATACCAAGATTTTGCCGCTCTTTATTCGGGCCACGAGTGACTGTCAGCCCCCAAGTAATCAACGGCGCAGCATCCTCTGGCCAACAGTGCATAATCGGAATACGGGTTAAATCTACATCGTCACCAACCGAAACATGTTCCTGACAAGGCGCAGTATTAAGCCGTTTAGTTGGCATATTAAGGACTTGCTTAAATTTCGGTAGCTTATCCAGTAAATCACGAAAACCTTTCGGAGGATCGGGTTCTTTCAAAAAAGCTAGCAGCTTACCCACATCATGCAAGGCTTTAACATCTTTCTGCCCCATCCCCATAGCAACACGCTCAGCAGTACCGAACAAATTACACAATACAGGCATTGAATAACCTTTGGGATTTTCAAACAACAAGGCAGGCCCACCAGCGCGAAGGGTACGATCTGCAATCTCAGTCATCTCCAAATAAGGATCAACTTCAAAACTGATGCGTTTCAACTCACCTTTATGTTCCAATAAGGTTAGAAAATCTCTTAAGTCACGGTATTTCATACTATTCATTTATGCCGGTTTTTAAGGGGGAAAACATTATAAGCCATCCCACTCAGCTTTTTTGTGTTTTTTTCAGAAGACTACAAAGTAAACCAATAAGTTACTAAAAAGCAATGAGGTTAATTCAACCTTGCGACCTTAAAGTCAAATACAACGAAATAGAGGCTAATAAGTTAATATTTGAGCATTAAATTGCCCAGTAAGATGTTTAGTTGGAACATATTGCATTGGAACATCTCGATACCTTTGTTCTTACCACAGAAATAATGCTATCACTATCTCCTCTGGGTTCACTGCACAAGATGCAGCCAATTGATCACCACGGATTTCCCATATGGCTACTCAATGACTATCAAATTTTGCAATTACTCAACAGAAATACTGATATTTTTCTTTTATTAATATTTACTGAACAAATAACAACCAACTTTATATTAATTACTTTATCTGTTACTTACCAAAATATTACTCATCGCTTTTTTATTGAAAAACATAGGACCCACTCATAACAATAAATATGCATCATTAAACAATTATCACTAAGATAATACCTGTAATGCCCTTTTCTATTTTGCTATGCTTAATAGTCATTAGATTAAGGTTAAATAAAGATGGAAAACTGGTACCTCATTTACTGTAAACGTGGGCAAATTTCACGAGCAATAGAAAATCTGGAACGACAAGATGTTGCTTGCCTAACTCCTACCGCGAGAATTGAAAAAATAACCCGTGGTAAACGTACTGTGAATATAGAACCACTTTTTCCTAATTATCTGTTTGTTCAGTTTGACCCTGAAATTATTCATACTACAACTATCAATTCAACACGCGGTGTTAGCCACTTTGTCCGTTTTGGCGTGCACCCTGCTATCGTACCGGAAACACTGATTAAAGAGATCGTATCAGCAACTGAGCAAGAATATGTATCACCAGATACACCTGTGGCTGGCGATACCGTATTAATCACCGAAGGTATTTTTGAAGGATTGCAAGCTATCTACAATGAGCCAGATGGAGAAACCCGTTCTATTCTGTTACTTAATATTCTGAATAAACAATTACCTAAGGCACTTGATAATAAGCAGTTTGTGAAAATTTAACCAGACAAAAAACGGGCAGAATTTACATTCGCCCGTTTTTAATCAAATATTAATGCTTCTGTTCATATAACTGTTGAGCAACCTGTTTCGCAAAATAGGTCAGTACACCATCTGCTCCTGCACGCTTGAAGCATAACAGAGACTCCACAATTACCTGTTCTTGTAACCAACCATTCTGGATAGCAGCCATGTGCATGGCATATTCGCCAGATACTTGATAAGCAAAGGTTGGTACACCAAATGTGTCTTTTACCCTGCGAATAACATCTAGGTAGGGCATACCTGGTTTTACCATTACAGTGTCAGCGCCTTCCTGCAAATCCTGTGCAATCTCCTGCAATGCTTCATCACTATTCGCAGGGTCCATCTGATAGGTTTTTTTATTGCCCCCTTTCAGATTACGATTTGAACCGATTGCATCACGGAATGGGCCATAATAACTAGAAGCATACTTAGCGGAGTAAGCCATAATTTGAGTATTTACATGTCCTTCCGTTTCAAACAGTTCACGGATTGCTCCAATACGCCCATCCATCATGTCGCTCGGCGCTACAATCTCAGCACCAGCTTCTGCATGTGACAATGCCTGTCTGCCCAAGATCTCTTTGGTGACATCATTCATTACATAACCATCTTGGTCGATGATCCCATCCTGACCATGTGTAGTAAATGGATCTAATGCTACATCAGTTAGTAACCCTAGTTCAGGAACAGCATTTTTCAACGCCCGAACCGTACGCTGAATCAACCCATCAGGGTTATAAGCTTCTTCCGCATCCAGAGATTTTTTATCTGCTTCAATAACGGGGAACAGAGACAATACAGGAATCCCCAGTCGGGCAATCTCTTCAGCTTCTTTCAGCAAAAGATCCATCGTCAGACGATACACCCCTGGCATAGAAGGCACTTCTTGACGACGATTAGTACCCTCCATCACAAATACAGGATAGATTAAATCATTAACAGTTAATTGGTTTTCAGCAACCAGACGGCGGGAAAAATCATGACAGCGCAACCGGCGCATACGTCGACCAGGGAAAGTTCCTGGAAATGCATAGCTCATATAGCTCTCCTAACTCAAACCCAGCGCACTCGCGCTGGGTTAATTAATATGCTATCGCTTCGTGCTAATTATCTTAGCACTACAGAACAACATGTTAAGATTACTATTATCACTTTTCCGTATTCACTTCTGGCGCTTCCTGCTCATCTTCCTCTGAACGATCCCCCAATTTCCGCTGTCCGGTATAAAAACGGGAGAGCAAAATCCCCAATTCAAACAGCAGATACATAGGAATAGCCAGCAAGGTTTGCGAGAAAACATCCGGCGGCGTTAACAACATGCCAACAACAAAGGCCCCGACCAAAATATACGGACGCTTTTTCTTTAAGGATTCCGGTGTAACTACCCCACTCCAACATAACAAAATAATGGCAACGGGTACTTCAAAAGAGACACCAAAGGCCATAAACAGTGCCATGACAAAGCTTAAGTAGTTACTGATATCCGTTGCAATCAGCACCCCTTCAGGCGCCGTTTTAGCAAAGAATCCAAAAGCTATCGGAAATACAACAAAATAAGCAAACGCCATCCCCAAATAAAATAGCAGGCTACTGGAAACAAGCAAAGGGATCATCAAGCGGCGTTCATGCTTATATAACGCAGGTGCAATAAATGCCCATACTTGATAGAGAACCATAGGTGCAGATACGAATATTGACACCATGATGGTCAGTTTTATTGGCGTAAAAAAGGGAGAAGCAACATCTGTCGCTATCATACTGGCACCTTGAGGCAACTGCTTAATCAAAGGTGCAGAAATCATCTGATAGATGTCGTTAGAAAAATAAACCAATGCTAAAAAAACCACTAATACAGTAAGTAAACTGTTTAGAATTCGCTTACGCAGTTCAATAAGGTGACTGATAAGTGGTTGAGTATCATCAACAGCCATGTTTTAGTGTTCACCATTAACTTAATTAGAAGTTTTTTTCTTTGTTGCAGAAGCCGCTTGATCATCCACTAGAGCAGAAGGTCCAGATGAAGCCACAACCTGAGACGCTGCTGGCTTTTGTGCCACCTCATTTATTTCTGATGCGTTCATACTCCCCGCATCAGGTTCATTTTGGTATGCTTTTTTCAAAGACTCAGCAGTTTCTTTTAGCTCATCCATCGAAGCTTTTAGTTCCGGGGATAAATTCTGCAACCCCGCTTCTTCTTGAACTTTTTTCAGGCTTTCTTGGAGCTCCTGCAATTTCAGCTCTTGGGCCAACTCATTTTGGACGTTAGCAGCTAAAGAGCGCAGTGCCCTGATCCAACCAGCAACCGTTTTTACTGCCACCGGTAGCCGTTCTGGCCCCAAAACCACCAAGCCAATGACCATAACCAGCAGCAACTCACCAAAACCAATGTCAAACACGGTTTATACCTGCTCTTTGTTTTTGCTCTCAGATGGTTCAGATTGAGCTACAGATTGTCTTTCAGTAATGTTTTTAGTCTCAAAATCGGCATCACTACTGGTTTTTTGAGCCTGTTGAGGCTGATTATCATCCCCTATCGCCTTTTTAAAACCTTTAATAGATGCCCCAAGATCAGAACCTAAAGTACGGAGTTTATTTGTGCCGAACAACAGCACCACAATGACCGCAATAATGAGTAACTGCCAAATGCTTATACCACCCATTCTGATTCACCTCTATTCAACAGGGATTATTTTAATAGCTCATTATACCCGTTATCTTTCAAGTTGCCTCTTTGTTGGCTGCACTCGCTCACCCCAGTCACATAGTTATCTATGCTCCCGGGGATTCACTCCCTTGCCGTCGCGACGCATCTTGAAATCTTTAGGGTATATATATACGACGAACTATAACCAATCTTCAAAAAAATCTGACCTAAGACAAATTTTACTCAACTTTATTCAGACGACACCAGCCAAATAACCATGAAACGGTACCCGCGCCTATAAACAACCAAGGAATATTTGCTAAGCCAGATAACAAAAACAAGCTGCCACAGAGAAACAATATCGCACCAACACCAAGCAAATACTGCGACTGCCGCTGTTTTATCTGTTGCCCTTTCAAATGACCTGATAGCTTCTCAATGCTCACCTGCAAATGTTTATGCTGCTGAAGACTGTCATACACTAATTCAGGTAGTTCTGGCAACTTTTCTGCCCAATAAGGCGCCTTTTCTTTCAACGCTCGGATAACAGCCGGCAATCCAACCTGGCTATGTAACCACTCCTCCAGAAACGGTTTTGCTGTTTTCCACAAATCAAGCTGTGGATAGAGCTGCCGTCCTAATCCTTCTACATACAAAAGCGTCTTCTGTAGAAGAACTAACTGAGGCTGCACTGCCATATTAAAACGACGTGCAGTATTAAATAGATTCAGAAGTACATGACCAAATGAAATTTCAGCAAGTGGCTTCTCAAATATTGGCTCACAAACCGTACGAATTGCAAATTCAAAATCTTCAACATTGGTATCACTAGGAACCCAGCCTGAATCCACATGAAGCTCAGCAACTTTCCGGTAATCACGATTAAAGAAAGCAATAAAATTCTCAGCCAGATAACGTTTATCATCTTTATTAAGAGAACCAACAATACCGTAATCAATACCAATATAAAACGGATCTTCAGGATGTTCATAGCTGACAAAAATATTTCCCGGATGCATATCAGCATGGAAGAAGCTATCGCGAAAAACCTGTGTAAAAAAGACCTGTACGCCCCGTTCGGCCAGCAATTTCATATTGGTATTCTGCGCTTCCAATGCTTCAATATCAGAAACAGGGATACCATAAACCCGCTCCATTACCAGAACATTTTCACGGCAATAATCAGAATAAATTTCCGGTACATAAAGCGTTGAACTATTTTCGAAATTACGGCGGAGTTGAATTGCATTAGCCGCTTCACGCAGCAAATTCAGTTCATCAATTAACGTCTTCTCGTATTCACGTACAACTTCACGAGGACGTAAACGACGTCCATCGGGTAATAACATTGGTACCCAATTAGCCAGACGGTACATTAACCGGATATCCGCTTTGATAATCGGCAGAATATCAGGGCGGATGACTTTGATAACAATTTCCTGTCCATTCTCTTTTAACCGAGCAGTATGGACCTGAGCAATTGAAGCAGAGGCCAGAGCAATAGGTTCAAAATCATCAAACCAGGTTTCCAATGCCCCTCCTAAAGCGGTTTCAACATATTGACGCGCCAGAGCACCATCAAAAGAGGCAACTCGGTCTTGCAACAATGCCAGTTGATCCGCTATTGCTGGAGGAAACAGATCACGCCGCGTTGAAAGCATCTGTCCAAATTTAATCCAAACAGGCCCTAATTCCTGTAAGGCAAGCCGTAATCTCTCCCCAAGTGATTTATCTTTATGTCTATTTGGGATCCAGAACAACAAATAACGACCAAAACGAAGAGGCCAAGTTAGGCGAATCCGAGGAATTAGCTCCTCTAATCCGTAAGAAAGAAAAACCCGTATGATCAAATAAAGGCGCCTTAATTCACCTGGAGTCATATTTTCCCTCTAATACTGCCAATCGTTGTTCTATTTGCTCGATATCTTTGGCCAACATGCTAACTTCTTCACTGAAATAAGCCACTTCAAGCTGATTTGGGGCCAGTTTCCATTCTTCCGTTAACGCTTCCGCCAGATAATTTTTCTGGCATTCCATTGAGCCGGAAACACACTGAAATCCCTTTTTAAGGGCTTGACTAATACTTTCGGCAGCGATATCCCCGAAATAAGGAGAAAGATAATGGGCCAAATCCCATTCAACCATATCTAACAAAGCAGACCATTGCTGAACAACCTGCATATCCCCTTCAATAACCATTTCACCGCT
This sequence comes from Photorhabdus sp. HUG-39, assembly GCF_963878365.1. Lineage (NCBI taxonomy): Bacteria > Pseudomonadati > Pseudomonadota > Gammaproteobacteria > Enterobacterales > Morganellaceae > Photorhabdus > Photorhabdus sp. HUG-39. The sequence continues at coordinate 16,189 of NZ_CAWNWY010000031.1, forward strand.
ATTGAGCAACTTGGAAATTTGTTGGCGATCCCGTAGTTTAAGCAAAGCAGAAAAGTGAGTTTTAACAGTGCAATCGGCAGATTCACCCCATTGGCTTAATACGTCCACCTGTTTTTCACTGAACACCAACGTGAGTGGTGTATTCATTTCTTTTAATTCTATCGACAAAACTTTGTCCACCAGCCGCATACGAGCTGGCCTTAACACGGGTTCACGGTACAACAGGTAATTCAACGATGTTTCCATCACTGCGGTTAAAACCGGCGCAAGTGTGGAATTAATAACTGTACTCAGTGATGGTCTTTCCATCTCAGAATTTAAAACCTCTGTGTAGTGCAACAATGCCGCCAGTCATATTGGTATAAGTCACCTGTTCAAAGCCAGCTTCTTCCATCATCGTTTTAAGCGCATCCTGATCAGGATGCATACGGATGGATTCCGCCAAATAACGATAACTGTCAGCATCCTGCACAAAAACCTGACCAATCTTTGGCAGCACATGGAAAGAATAAGCATCATACGCTTTGCTTAACGGAGCGAACAAAGGCTTAGAAAATTCAAGTACCAATAAACGCCCACCCGGCTTCAACACCCGAAACATAGAACGCAGGGCTTTTTCTTTTTCAGTAACATTGCGCAGCCCAAAAGAGATAGTGATGCAATTAAAATAGTTATCAGGGAAAGGCAACGCTTCCGCATTAGCCTGCACATAGCTGACATTACCAACAATACCAACATCACGTAATTTCTCACGCCCAACCTTCAGCATAGATTCATTGATATCAGCAAGAACAACTTCGCCTTTTTCACCAACTATGCGAGAAAATTTGGCGGTCAGATCTCCGGTACCACCGGCTAAATCAAGTATCCTCTGACCTCTGCGCACCCCACTGGCATCAATAGCCATACGTTTCCAGATACGATGGATACCAAACGACATTAAATCATTCATTAAATCGTATTTCGCTGCAACAGAATGAAACACTTCGGCCACCATGCCTGCTTTTTCATCCTTTGCTACAGTACGGAAACCAAAATGCGTGGTTTGTTTCGTTTGGTCTACCATGTTATTTGCCCATTTTTTATTCAAAGCGTTATAAAAGTGTATCAGCCTTTCAGATAAAACCCTATCCTGGTATTAATCATTAGCGCAGAATGATTGGCTGGCTTTATCAACCAATTCAGGATCAATCGGACGTTTCACCTCAACACCTAAATTACGAAAACTCTCCGCCTGACTTATCAGGTTGCCACGTCCCTCAGTCAACTTTTTCATTGCCAGTCGATAATTAAGTTGAGCCTTATCCAAGCTTTGCCCCAAACCTTGCATGTCATCGACAAACAAACGCATTTTATCGTACATACGGGCAGCCTTATCGGCGATTAAACGCGCATTTTGGCTTTGATAATCATAGCGCCACAAGTTATTAATAGTACGCACAGCAACCAACAATGTTGATGGACTAACTAGCATAATATTGTATTTAAGTGCTTCATCAAGCAGCTCAGGCGCCTTGTTCAGCGCAACCAGATAAGCGGGTTCAACCGGAATAAACATCAATACATAGTCCAACGATTTCAGCCCAGGCAACTGCTGGTAATCTTTGCGGCTCAAACCACGGATATGACCTTTAATTGAGTCGATATGTTCTTGAAGGGCTAATTCCCGCTGATGCTGATCTTCACTATTAAAATAACGCTCATAAGCAACCAGCGACATTTTGGCATCAATCACCACATCTTTCCCTTGCGGCAAATGAACAATAACATCGGGTTGGAAACGGCGGTTACCCTCTACCTTGATATTCACCTGAGTGCGAAATTCATGTCCTTCCCGTAAACCAGAAGCTTCCAAAATACGAGCCAACACCACTTCCCCCCAATCTCCCTGAATTTTATTATTACCTTTAAGGGCATTTGTCAGATTGATAGCTTCCTGCGCCATCTGGACATTGAGTTGCTGTAAATTACGGATTTCATGTGCAAGAGTATGCCGTTCACGGGCTTCCTGACCAAAACTCTCCTGTACTTGCCGATGAAGGCCATCGAGCTGTTCACGAAATGGTGCCAAAAGCGTATTGAGACTTTGCCGATTTTGTTCATCAGTACGGCGCCCCGTTTGTTCAAAAATACGATTAGCCAAATTCTCAAATTGAGTATTCAAACGTAGTTCACTGTTGATCAGCAACCGCTGTTTCTCTTCAGCCGCAAGGCGACTCTCTTCCAGACGTGTCGTCACTTCCCGCAGTTCAGATTCTTGCACGCTATTGATTTCTCTCTGAGCCCGCAATTCTTGGTTCAATTGTTCGCATTCAACCCGCCAATAAGCGGATTGTTCAAGTTTCTCATTGGCAACGGCAAGCTGGCTGTCCAATTTCCGTAATTCCAACTCTTGTTGTTGAATACGTTGATGAACGGAGAACCAAACGAGAATACCACCACCCAAAAGACCGCCAAGTGTACCTATCAACGTATATAACAACTGGATACCCACCGGTACTTCCTCTATCTAATGCTTAGACCAGATAAACTAAATTGCCACTGTATAGATGTCCAGAATGATTTATACAGATGGTTCAGTCTGCGAAGCCGCTCCCAATTAACTCACCCATTTCACTAACCATTGCAAACCAAATGCTCCTGGAGCTAATACGCCAAAAGACCAGATAAGTGCGGAACAGATATTGGCAATCTGGAAGTAGCGCAACGGCATGGTACAAATGCCCGCGACTAATGGCACAATTGCACGGAATGGCCCAAAAAACCGACCAAGGAAAATGCTCCAGATACCCCAGCGCTCAAAAAAATTATGCGCTCGTGTCAGCAGTTGTGGTTTACGGGAAATCGGCCAGATTTTACCAACATCACCTTTAAAATACGCACCGGCGATATAGGATACCCAATCGCCCAAAAAGGCCCCTATCGCGGCTGCCAACCAAATTGACCAGAAATTAAGGCCACTTTCACCTATTAATGCACCTAACCCAAGCAATATGATTGTTGCAGGTAATAACAATGAGAAAAAAGCCAGAGATTCACCAAAAGCAAGTAAGAAAACAATCGGCATGATCCAGGTATCGTGTGCTTTAACAAAAGCGATTACCAACTCAACTATTTCATGAAGGCTCAAATTCAAATTCCTATATTGATTAATATACCCTATGGATTTCAAGATGCATCGCGACGGCAAGGGAGTGAATCCCCGGGAGCATAGATAACTATGTGACTGGGGTGAGCGAGTGCAGCCAACAAAGAGGCAACTTGAAAGATAACGGGTATACTACATTCAATTTAACCACCGCTGCATTAACCAGAATTAAACCAACTTTTTATTCAAGGAAATAACCTTGTAATTTCTTACGAGCAGCAAAATCAAGGCCAAGATCTTTCTCCAGCCATATATCTACACTGCCATAATGCTGGTTAATACTGTTTAATGCCGTCATTAAAAACTCTTCTCTCACGGAATAAACATAAGCGAATTTATCAACCACATCGTCACTCATGGTTTTCGCATGCTCATTTAACAGATATTCACGGTAAGGAGCCAAAGTAGAGTGAGTCACTAAATAATCTTCCATTACCGTATCCAAATCAGCCCCCAATGCAAATAATACCAGCGCGGAACCTACACCGGTTCTGTCTTTACCTACCGCACAATGCTGGACTATCCCACCTTTTTCCGGTTGTTGCAGTAATTTAACTAATGTCTTATAGGCTGAATTTTTTAGAGGCAGTAATTCATAAAGACGGAACATAAATGCCTGAGGATTAAATTGTTCCAACATCTCTGACGCCAATTTTTCCAGATTTGCATTCACTTCATCAGATAAGGGATTGGCCGGAGCATGATGATAATTAGCGCCATTCCATATCAAATCGGGTTTATCCACTATTTCACTGATATCACGATAATCTATGATTTGAAAGAGATTTTTATTTGCCAGGAAAGATTGGTCTTGTTCTGTTAAGCGATCCAGAGAACCAGAACGGAAAAGCAAGCCTGATTTGATTTTTCCACCACTCGCGACTTTTTTACCGCCTAAATCACGAAAATTAATCCCTCCATTAAGGGGAAGCACTGATGGATGCAATAAAGATGTTGTGATCATGATGACTTTTAATCAGTTGTTAGGTATTAACACATTAACAGATTTCTATTCAAAATAAGAGTGAGCCGGAATACTCCGGCCCAAAAAGTATGATTTACAACAAACGGCGAGCAGCTTCTACTACAATCCCCAATGCGTTACTTTCTGTTTTCTCAAGTAATTCAACATTAGGAATCTCCTGCTGAGTACGGTTAACAATAACACCGGCAACCATACCTGCACGCAGCCCTTGGCTTGCACACATTGTTAATAAAGTTGCCGATTCCATTTCATAATTCATAACCCCCATCGCCTGCCATTCAGCCATTGAACCTTTAAAATGGCTCACAACACGGCCAGAATAGGTATCGTAACGCTCCTGGCCGGGATAAAAAGTATCGGAAGAGGCCGTTACCCCCACATGTACCATTGCACCTAAATCTTTTGCTGCTTCGTACAGAGCTGTCGTACATTCAAAATCGGCAACCGCCGGGAATTCCATCGGAGCAAAATGCAGGCTGGCACCATCCAAACGAACAGCTGCGGTGGTAACCAACACATCACCAACATTGATATTTTCCTGAATTGCACCTGTTGTGCCGATACGTAAAAAAGTACGCACACCCAATTGCGCTAATTCTTCAACAGCGATAGAGGTTGACGGGCCACCAATGCCCGTAGAGCACACAATGACAGCTTTACCATCAATTTCTGCCCGCCATGACGTGAATTCACGTAAAGAAGCAAGATGAACGGGGTTATCCATCAATCTTGCGATTTTTTCCACACGTTTCGGATCACCCGGAACAATAGCTAACGTTGCGCCTTGCAGGTCGCTTTTGGTCAGACCTAAGTGAAATACATCAGACATATCAGACTCCTCAGCAAGAAGAATTTATAATGAAATTAGTTGAGATCTACTGTATTGATCATTTAGACATCTTTTAGTGATAAATGTCACCTTAAAGTAATATAAAAAAGAAAAACGTACATTATTTTGAGATATAAATCACAAAAAAAACACAAAACGGACAAAACAGGGCGTTTTCTTCCATCCATAAACTAACTTGAATGAGTTCATATTATGGGAAAAAACAACCAATTGTTTAATTATATTTAAACGTACTGGGAAAAATATATCACGGACTATCTCATCGAAATATTTTCTCCTTGAGAGTTAATAGCGGTTAATATCCATCCCATCACAAAGAAAAAATTATCGTTTCACAACTCAGTCATAAAACAAAATATTTCCCATAAACTATCAACTTAAGCAAATATTAAATCACCGGCGCTATTAAAATATTTTCTTAACATTGATAAACCAACAACGCAATAAGCTGAATTATTTTGAAAATAATTTTCTCTTACGATGAACATATTAAAAAATTAACTGTATACCCTATGGATTTCAAGATGCATTGTGACGGCAAGGGAGCGAATCCCCGGGAGCATAGCTAACTTTGTGACCGGGGTGATCGAACGAAGCCAACAAACAGGCAACTTGAAAGATAACAGGTATGTCAAATAAAAATATCACGGTTATCATTTATAGGATGCATATTGTTTAGGTACGTTAGAATCTTTCCACCATATAAGGGTACTATCTATGACGACACAGAAAACAGTTTTAATTACAGGTTTTGAGCCTTTCGGCAAAGAAACGACTAATCCATCATGGGAAGCAGCTAAACAACTGCAAGGGCGAGAATTATGCGGGGCCCACATTGAGGCGCGTCAGCTTCCGTGTGTGTTCGACGTCTCTCTGTCTTGTCTGTATGCTGCTATTGATGATGTGCAGCCTGATCTGGTTATTGCCGTGGGGCAGGCAGGCGGTAGACCAAATATTACCGTGGAACGCGTGGCAATTAATATCAATGATGCTAGCACTCCTGATAATCAAGGCAATCGGCCTATCAATACCCCCATAATCGCAACAGGCCCTGCCGCCTACTTCGCCACATTACCGATCAATGCGATAGTCAAAAGTTTGTGTGAAGCAGGAATCCCTGCCTCCATTTCACAAACCGCAGGTACTTTTGTCTGTAATCACGTCATGTATGGCTTGTTGCATCATTTGGCATGCATCCATCCTGAAATACGCGGTGGATTTATCCATATTCCTTTTCTACCTGAACAAGCAGTTCGGTATTCAGGCGCTCCGAGTATGATCCTGGAAACAATTAGAACAGCACTGGAAATTGCTATCGCTGGAGCATTAAAAAACAGTGAAGATATCGCCATTAATGGAGGCACAACTCATTAATTCGATATTCTGCTTGCAGGACTAAAATTTTTTTCTCTGAGAAAACAACAGGCACAGAAAATATAATCTACTGATAATATCAATCAAACAGTAAAGATAATCCTCTCTGTGCCTGCACAATATTCATATGTAAACTATTATTACATTGAAATTTAGTTTATTCAACAAAACCGGTCATACCGTATGAAAATATAAATCATCTTTAGTTATGAAATTAGATATATTTTCCAAGTCTATCGATAGAATTATTTCACCCAGTATCCCACGGTTAATATCAGATTCATCTATTTTTGTTACTTTTATTTCTGAAAGGTGACCATTCATATTTTTAAAATATTCATCCTCATGATTTTTTGTTCTGATTACCCTCTGTTTTGAATACAGATCATATTTATAAACAGCTGTATTTATTTCTTCTGGAAAATACATTTGACCAACAAAAGCAAAGTGCTCTTTGTCAGTTATATCTGTACTCAATTTTCTGATTGCAACATGAATATGAGTCGCTCTACCAGCATAAAACCCAGGATAAATAGTCGTAAAATTAACTATCCCATTCTTATCCGATGGTTGGGCTCCTCTTAGAAAATTTTTATCATCAGTTCTATTGATAGAAGCTATTCCAGCAACGTTAGGTACTATATCGGGGCTGATATAACTCCAACCAGAATATTTCCCCCGACTATTACAATGCCAGATATCAATAAATAAATTATCAATGGGTTTACATGTTTTTTTATCCATGACAGTAATTTTCAATAAAAAAGGTATTCCTACTTCTGAATCGGTAATATCCCTTCTTACAATTTTGTCATTTCGGAAATACGGCCCTGATATCTGCTCTGGCGCAAGCGTACATACGCCTATTCCATGTTGTGGGGATAACTTTGTTTCCGCACGAGCTAAACTCATCGGAGCAAGTGCAGCAGTCGCTGTAATAACAGCACTACTTTTTAAAAAATTTCTTCGAGAGCTACTTTTCTTACCTTGCAACTTATTAACATCCATATAATCCTCTCTTTAATTATTAAGTTTCTATACCCGTTATCTTTCAAGTTGCCTCTTTGTTGGCTGCACTCACTCACCCCGGTCACATAGTTACCTATGCTCCCGGGGATTCGCTCCCTTGCCGTCGCGATACATCTTGAAATCCATAGGGTATATTACAATGCTTCCATCTTGTTACTACCCGGGTTATTTTGTTAATAAAATGTATTTTTTCAAATACCAATATGGCATATATAAGTTACTAAAAGTTTGGTAACAGAAAAGATCCCAGCCAAGCCGCACCTCTACGTGCTATTGCAAAAAGAAAGATTATTTTATGAAAAATGCCCATCACCAATTAAAGATGACAGGCAAATTACAGGATACGTTATTTCACTGATTCACGGAGGCGTTTCGCTGCTTGTACCATGTTTGCCAGTGACTGGCGAGTTTCAATCCAACCACGGGTTTTCAGGCCACAATCCGGGTTAACCCACAAGCGTTCGACCGGAATACGATCAGCCGCTTTACGTAACAGTGCTTCAATCCATTCAACACTAGGTACGTTAGGTGAATGAATGTCATAAACCCCCGGCCCGATCTCATTCGGATAAGAGAAGTTTTCGAATGAATCCAACAGCTCCATATCTGAACGGGAAGTTTCAATGGTAATCACGTCCGCATCTAATGCTGCGATGGAAGGCATGATGTCATTGAACTCGCAATAACACATATGAGTGTGAATCTGTGTGTCATCTTTGGCAATTGCAGCATTCAATTTAAATGCTTCTACCGCCCAATCTAGATAGGATTGCCACTCTTCCCGGCGCAGTGGTAAACCTTCCCGCAATGCTGGCTCATCAATCTGGATGATACCAATACCCGCTTCTTGCAAATCGTCCACTTCATCACGCAGTGCCAATGCAATCTGTTTAGCAATCGTCTCACGGCTGACATCTTCCCTTGGGAATGACCAACAGAGAATTGTCACCGGCCCGGTTAACATCCCTTTGACAGGTTTCTCCGTCAGCGATTGAGCATATTTAGCCCATTCTACCGTGATAGCTTCTGGACGACTGACGTCGCCAATAATCACTGGTGGCTTCACGCAGCGGGACCCATAGCTCTGAACCCAACCATTCTGCGTAAAGACAAAACCGTCGAGGTGTTCACCGAAGTACTCCACCATGTCGTTACGTTCAGCTTCGCCATGAACCAATACATCTAATCCTAAACGTTCTTGTTCGTTAATTGCCTGCTTAATATGTTCACAGATATTGGTACGATAGCTGGCACCATCTACCCGGCCTTTTTTGAAATCCAAACGCAAGCCACGAATTTCCGTCGTTTGCGGGAATGATCCAATGGTTGTTGTCGGCCACAATGGCAAGTTATAGCGCTGACGCTGTATTTCCGCACGCTGTGGGTATGGCTGATTACGCTCACTGTCCTGTGGCTTAATTGCCGCCAGGCGCTCAGTAACAGCCTGATTATTCACCCGTTTAGATTCACGACGTGCACGGATTGGCGCACTGTAAGCATCCAATTCTGCTTGTTTACTGCCATCTGGCTGATTCAATGCCGCAGCCAGCAAAGCTAACTCCTCACATTTCTGCAATGCGAACGCAAACCAGCTTTTCACCTCTGCATCAAGCGCAGTCTCATCACTCAGATCAATAGGGCTATGCAGAAGAGAACAGGAAGAACCGATCCACAGTGTACGGCTACCTACCAATGGCTTAATTAGCTGATGCTTAGCGGTTAAATCAGCACGCCATACATTACGACCATTAATCACACCAAGGGAAAGCACCCAATCTTTCGGCAATGACTCATTCAGTTGCGCGATATCATCCTGACCAGCAACCAGATCCACATGTAGCCCTTGTACCGGCAAAGATTTAATCGTTTCTAGATTGTGACCAACGCTATCGAAATAGGTAGTCAGCAATAGTTTAACCTGTCCTTGAAGTGCCTGATAAGCAACCGGATAAGCTGCCAACCACTCTGCTGGCAGTTCCAGTACCAGCGCAGGTTCATCAACCTGAACCCATTCGATACCACGTCTAGCTAACTCAGCTAATACTTGCTGATAAACAGGAAGAATATCTTTCAATAAAGAGAGACGATCAAATACCTGACCTTTCACTTTACCCAACCACAGGTAAGTTATCGGCCCCAGTAAAACTGGTTTCACTTGATGGCCCAGAGATAAGGCTTCATCCACTTCTTCTAGTAACTGAGTCCAACTCAGCTTAAATTCCTGCCCTTGCTGAAATTCCGGCACAATATAATGGTAGTTAGTATTAAACCATTTAGTCATTTCTGCGGCGGCGGCAGGTTCACCCGTCGGCGCACGACCGCGAGCAATACGGAACAGTGTATCTAGATCAATCGTGCCATCTGGATTCTGGTGACGCGGTGGCACATTACCGAGTAGTAAACTGGTGGTTAGAACATGATCATACCAAGCGAAATCACCAACCGGCACTAAATCAACACCAGCCTGCTTTTGTTGTTCCCAGTGACGGGCACGTAACTCACGGCCAGTTTCCGATAATTCTTGCTGAGAAATTTTCCCTGCCCAATAATTTTCCTGAGCCTTTTTGAGTTCTCTTTTCAAACCGATACGTGGAAAGCCAAGTGTGTGATTAATAGTCGTCATTTCATTATCCCGTCATTTTTAGCCGTCTAGATGTTTACACATCCATAATCAACAGGTAAGGTATAAACCACAAGCGCAATTTATTCATTATCATCCTGAAGGTTTCTCATGATCGAAATAAAACACCTAAAAACATTACAATCATTGAGTCATTGTGGTTCATTAGCGGCAGCAGCCAATCATCTGCATCAAACACAATCCGCTTTGTCTCATCAGTTCAGCGATCTTGAACATCGCCTTGGCTTCCGGTTGTTCATTCGTAAAAGTCAACCGCTTCGTTTCACACCACAGGGTGAAGTTTTATTACGACTAGCAGAACAAGTGCTCCCTCTGGTTCAAAATGCACTGCGCGAATGTAAAGAACCGAGCCAAACAAATCTGCGTATCGCTATTGAATGTCATAGTTGTATTCAATGGCTGACACCTGCACTCAAGCATTTCCGAGAAACCTGGCCACAAGTCAATGTGGATTTCAAATCCGGCGTCACTTTTGATCCACAACCTGCATTACTGCAACGAGAATTGGATGTCGTTTTGACATCAGATATTCTCCCTGAGAGTCATTTGCACTACACACCGCTATTTGATTATGAGGTCAAACTGGTTGTTGCTCCGGATCATCCTCTGGCCAATAAACTGCACATCCAGCCAAAAGATTTAATTGATGAGACGTTGATGATCTACCCCGTTCAACGTCAGAGATTCGATATCTGGCGGCGTTTCTTGCAACCGGCGGGCGTTGTCCCTATGTTGAAAAATGTGGATAACACCCTGTTACTGATCCAAATGGTCGCTGCCCGCATGGGAATCGCGGCTCTGCCACATTGGGTTGTTGAGACATTTGAAAGGCAAGAGTTAGTGGTAACTAAAACACTGGGAGAAGGTTTATGGAGCAGGCTGTACGCTGCCGTTCGTGAAGGAGAACAGTATCAGCCTGAGATTGACGCGTTTATCCATTCCGCACGCCAGCACGCGATGGATAATCTGCCATTCGTAAAAGGAATTGCAAAATTAAACGTTGATGCCCCCAGAACAACGCAACAACCAAACTCCCACCAATGGTAAATTGATCAGCCATTCCACCGGAACCAACATATTATTCATCATTGCCGAGAGGTTCCGGTATCCACGGCGGGAAACCCAATACCACCAGCCAGATACGAGTAAACATATAAAATCAGTTATCAACCTGACAGGCGAAATATCCACCGATCAGGCTGAACACGGCGACTCACAAGATTATCGTGACAACTCACAAATTATAGGATATCAATGCTCTTTCTGTACCAGTAGAGCTTCCAGTAAATCCAAATCATGCAGCAAGGTTTGAAGTGTCTCATTACTGATTTTTCTAGTTGCACGCAGATGATATAACTCACCACGCTCTGCCCTTAATGCAGTCAGACGAAAACGACGCTCCAAATCTTCCACTAGCAGGCTATGTTCTATCTCATCTTGCCCCACAGTACGGCGACGCAAATAGCCAATTACCCTGGAAGCAACTTCAGTAATCACTTCAGCATCCAATTGCTCTTCGGGACTAGCAGAAAGACGCTCTTCCATCTTATTCATACTGACAATCGCCACTTCCGCCATAGCTGCCCGCGCCATTCGGACCTCACTGATATCTGCCTCCTTATCGGAAGTTTGCATTCCCCGTAACAGGAATGGCAAAGAGAGAACGCCAATTAACAACGAGAACAGAATGACTCCCGCGGCAATAAAGATAAGCTGATAACGGGCCGGGAATGGCGTACCATCCGTCAGAAACAGAGGAACAGACAGTGCGCCAGCAAGTGTGATTGCTCCACGAACTCCGGCAAAAGATGCCAGCCATAATTCACGAGTGGTATAAGTCGCAAAATTCAGTGGATTTTTTTTCATAAAAAATTTGCTGATATTCTTCATCAGCCATAACCAGCAGAAACGCAGTAATAAAAGGGCTCCATAAATCACTGCAACTGCGGCGAACAGCATCCAGGTTTCAACAGTTGGATCAATTTCTGCCTGTATAACGGAAGTTTGCCAGATCCCCGGTAATTGCAGGCCCAGCATGACAAACACCAGGCCGTTAAATACGAACGCCAGCATTGACCAGACACTATCAGCACGCAAACGCATTGCCAACGGAGCATTGCGGATGACCCCAGATTTACTGATCGTCATACCCGCGGCAACCGCGGCAAGGATACCGGAAACACCAATATGTTCTGCAATCAGATAAGAAGCAAACGGCAACAGCAACATGAAAACAATTTGGGTTGCCGGATCGCCACCGCTCCAACGATTCATTAAGCGCAGGGATTTACTGTACAACCAGGTTACTGCAATACCGGATAACAAACCGCCAATAGCAACTTTGAAGAATTCTATGGTCATGCCAGTAACAGAAAATGCCATCGTTCCCATTGCTATCGCTACAGCGAACTTTAAGGCTACCAGGCCGGAAGCATCGTTCATTAACGCTTCCCCTTCCATCACATTCATCATGCGCTTAGGCATACGCCTTTTTCCAACAATGGATGATAAAGCCACCGCATCTGTTGGCGATAGCACAGCAGCAAGGGCAAAAGCAGCAATTAACGGAATACCAGGCATCAGCCAGTAAATCAGATAACCAATACCGACAACAGTAACCAGCACCAATACCAGCATCAGTATGAAAATTTCCCGTCCATACTGGAAAAACTCTCTGGTCGGCATTTTCCAGCCATCAACGAATAACAAAGGAGGAATTAGCAGAACGAGAAATAGCTCAGGATTAAAAGTCACATGTAAGCCAAAGTGCGGCCAAGCCAGCAATGCTCCCATAGCAATTTGCATTAACGGCAGAGGTATGCGGAACGGAATCACTTTAGTCAGAACGCCAGAAACTGAAACCACCAAAATCAAGATCAGAATAGTAAAGAATATTTCCATGTTGCCCTTACAATTTGCCTAAGAACCGTTGGTATACAGATTGAAACTCTTTTTCTTCCCGTTAACACAAAACAGTGAGAATAAATCTTAATACTAAAATAACTGAATCAATCGAAAAAGGTAGATACACGCGGAGCCGTATCTGAAAGAATTACAGGAATATTGTAAACTAATCAGATAAATACAGGGGAAATAATTGAGAATTTAAAAGTAATCGCAAGAATTGGCAAAGTGCGCAGGGGTGAACACCCATTACGCACTTTTTAATCAATCAAATAGCCCAATCACCAGCATAAAATGCTACTAAAGCGATCGTAATTACCACGGTACCGATATTCAATTGGCGCCATTCACCGGAACAGATACGACCAACAACCAGCGAACTGAAACCCAACATAATACCGGTTACAATATTGCAGGTCAGAACAATAAAGACTGCACAAAGCATACCGGACATCGCCCCAACAAAATCATCGAAATCCAGCTTTCTGACATTACTCAGCATCAACAAACCAACATACATCAACGCCGGCGCGGTGGCATACGCCGGTACAAGATAGGAAAGTGGAGAAAAGAACAAAATTAACAAGAACAGGATACCGACAACTGTTGCGGTTAAACCTGTTTTACCGCCGGCTGCGGTACCCGCGGCTGATTCGATATATACCGCAGCCGGAGAAGCACCGATAGCACCGGCAAAAATACTACTAACAGAGTCGGCAGTCAGTGCTTTACCGCCATTAATAATCTGTCCGCCTTTATCCAACAGGTTCCCTTGCCCTGCTACCGCACGGATGGTACCGGTCGCATCAAACACCGCAGTCATGACTAACGCCAACACACTGGGTAACACAATTGGCTGCAAAGCCCCCATAATATCCATACTAAAAATCAAGGACAGGCCATCATCTCCCAGACTTGGTATCTTAAAGAACCCTTGATATTTTACCGCCGGATCAAAAACCAGCCCAATAACTGAAATCACCACGATCACTAACAGCACACCACCGGGAACTTTCAATTTTTCCAGACCAAAAATAACAGCCAGCCCAAGCAGAGTCATCATAACCGGAAAAGAGGTGAACGACCCCAAAGCAACAGGCAAACCTTCCAGAGGGTTCTTAATGACCAGACCAACACCGTTTGATGCAATCAGCAACAAAAACAGCCCAATACCAATCCCTGCACCATGCGCAATGCCCATGGGTATATTGCGTAGAATCCAAGAACGAATACCGGTAACAGAAATCACTGTAAACAAACACCCCATCAAAAATACCGCACCGAGTGCAACCGGAATAGTGATTTGCTGTCCTAAAACCAAACTAAAAGCGGTAAATGCAGTCAACGAAATTGCACAACCAATTGCCATTGGCAAGTTAACCCACAGCCCCATTAACAAAGAACCAAAACCGGCAACTAAACAAGTCGCAATAAAGACAGCAGTATGGGGAAACCCTGCCTGCCCTAACATTCCTGGTACAACGATGACTGAATAAACCATCGCCAAGAAAGTTGTGATCCCTGCCAGAATTTCACGGCGTACCGTTGTGCCACGTTCAGTCAATTTAAAATACTTATCCAGTTTGCATTTAACTGGTGCCTGAGTGCCAGACATGTCGTTCCCCTGCATTATGTTAATGGTACTTCTTCCACTTCCTCATCAAACGAAAACGATTACCTTGCTTAATAACACAACAACTTAATGAACATTGCACCAATCGGTTCAACAAATCATAAAAGCAATCGTTTGGCTTTTAGAATAGAAAACAGTGAGAGAATTTGAGGCGAAAGATTATCCAGTGATCATAGTGTCGAAATCAATAGCTAAAGTATTATTTAGCCAAGCATTAACAAAATGACTTCCAGAAATTAAACTTTTCACAATAATTAATCGCAATGTTTCAATCTTAGGATTCGACTCCCCAGCCCTTTGAAAAAACATAATATTTACTCAGTGCTGACTGCTATTCACCGCCAGCTTTTGCACCTGTACAACTACCGACTGAATACTTCAGCTTTTATTACTTTTATTACTTTTATCACTTTGTGGATTAAACCGATCCATGGTTGAAACCAGAAACAGTGCTGCAATGATGACAAGCAGAACAGGTAAACCTGATGGCGTCACTGAACTCGCTATACCGGCAAGCAGTGGTCCAAACAAACTCCCAATTCCCCACAACATAGCCGCCGCGGCATTAGCCACTATCAGATCATTTCCTGAAAAATACTGACCGATTTGGACCAATGCAATGGTGTAGATAGCCCCCGCAGTTGCCCCTAAAACAATCAACAAAGGCCAGATAAGATATTGATATGTCATAACAAACGGCAATAATGCACTTGCTCCGAGCGTTGCTACACCACAAATCTGGTATAGGCGCATACGATTCATATGATCCGCCAGCCAACCAAACGGAAGCTGCATCACTGCATCACCAGCAAGAATGACACTTATCATCAGTGCAGCTACCGCTTCGGTATACCCACAACTCATCCCGTAGATGGGAAACATAGAAAGAATGGTCCCGTCGAAAAAGGAAAAAAATAGCACACCACCACAGATCGCCGGTGCAATCTTCACAAATTGAACAATAGAGAAATTAGATTTCTTACTGTGTTGCGGCAACTTATCGCCTTTCTTCTGATCTACCATGACAAAGAGCACCAGTGAAAAGATATGGATCAGAGTACAAATCAGTATCGGCGTTTTATCTGCGATACCATAAAAAGCAATGATAGAAGGGCCAAGCAACTGACTGATAGTAAAAACTGTTGTATAAACAGCCAGTACCCTGCCTCGTTTATTCTCTTCAGAGAGTTCATTAATCCAGGTTTCACCGAGACAGATCATTAACCCGTTAGCAGCACCAGTAACTAACCGCAGAGGAAAAAGCAACTCCATCGGCAACGAACCCAAAAGTGGGAGCAAACTGCCAGCAGAAACCCCTGTTGCAATCATCATGGCGTGTTTCTTACCTACCAGAGCTACAATTTTCTGGACTACCGGAGCACTCAAAAGAACCCCCAATGCCGGAGCCGCAGAAATTAAACCAATGTACAACTCATCAATACCTTGGCTATTTAAGCGTAACGCTATCATTGGGATAGTCAAACCAATGACAATGCCAATAACAGCGACACTCGTGGTAATAGTAAAAATGGCAAAAAAATTATTATTTCTATAATCACGACTACTCATTTTATTTATGCCTATCCAGCAAAAACAAAGAGAATAAATATGAAATGAACTGAAAACAACAAATTAATAATATTATATTGAATACATTAATTCCAATTAGTTACTATACCCTATTGATTTCAAGATGCATCGCGGCGGCAAAGGAGCGAATCCCCGGGAGCATAGATAACTATGTGACTGGGGTGAGTGAGTGCAGCCAACAAAGAGGCAACTTGAAAGATGACGGGTATATTTCAAATAGTAAATATATAACGATATATCAGCATTAACCCCGAAGCCAGTACAATAATATTGATAAACTTCAAGAATGTTTCTCTGGAGATTTTCAGTGTCACCTGGCGACCAAAATAGATTCCCAACAACATGGCTGGAATAAATACCAGTATCAATAACAAAAATGAGGTATCCAGATAAATCCCCATGACAACAAAAATAATCACTCTCGTCAGGGTACTGAAACCAATTAAAGTCGTCTGAGTGATCCTGAAAATTTCCTTATCTGCTATCCGCCCAGTTAGATAAATTGCATAAAGAAAACCCCCACTACCAAATAGCGCACTGAAAATACCTCCACCCAGACCAAATGGAATAGCGGCTTTAGCGGGGAATTGACGATAGGTTTTACTGAAAAATAGCGAATAAATTGAATAGAAAACAACAAATAACCCCAACACCAGAACTAAAACATCAGGTCGGGCCATCAATAAAATGGCGGCGCCAATCAAGCTACCGACAACCATTAATGGAATCATTAATTTGAACTCACTAAACTCTGATTTTTTACCCTCTCTAGTAATATTAATCACTGCGGCGATTAAATCTACCAACGCGAGCATAGGAACAATTTTCGCTACAGGAATATAAAATGCCAGAACTGGGCTAGCAATAAGAGCAGAACCAAACCCGGCCATACCAAAAACCAGATAAGCAAAGAAAACGACAAAAATGCAAATAAACAGATCAGGCCACGCAAGTACATGTAACATTTCTACTTCCCTGAAAATAAGTTTTCAATCTAAAGTGATCGTTTTCCCAATACTAATAGTTTTTACTATCATTTGTCAGGTCAGTCTGCAAAAAATGGGACACGCCAGTTAAAGAGGTACTTATGCACATATGGTGCGGGTATGGTTTTGGTGGAAAGATAACATGTTAAAATTATAATCAATTGGAAATATTTCCTAACAACAAATAATTGGGGCTGCCCTAGATAAGTAATTTGATCTAGGATATCCAAATG
Source organism: Photorhabdus sp. HUG-39 (assembly GCF_963878365.1). Lineage (NCBI taxonomy): Bacteria > Pseudomonadati > Pseudomonadota > Gammaproteobacteria > Enterobacterales > Morganellaceae > Photorhabdus > Photorhabdus sp. HUG-39. The sequence goes on from NZ_CAWNWY010000031.1 coordinate 33,562, forward strand.
AGAAAAAGTCGGATTAGCCAATACAAGCAAAAACGTCTTCAGGAACTCTTTGTGGCGGGGGCTACAACCCGCACTGCGGCAGAGTTAGTGGGTGTCAACAAAACGACTTCAGCTCTTTGGTATCTTGCTCTATTTAATTGATTTTTACGCACTTTATTATAACTTGTGACCACGGCGCATGTCGTTGTAATCTAATGGCATATATGGATAGAAAAAATGTTAGATGGAAAATGATAGAGCGCCAAATTTTTGAGACCTTATTAACCAAGGCAACAGAAAAACTCACTCAAGACTTGAAATCATCAAACGAGCATCATAACTCAAAAAAATTTGAGCAAAGAGTCAGAGCGGTTTTAGGAGAAATATTAACGGACATGGGGTTATCTGTAGATATGAATCCGCCTGCACAAGAGTTTCCAGACATAATTATTGGAAACTTTGGTGTAGAAGTAAAATATTCAGATAATAATACATGGAGATCAATAGCAAATAGCATTTTCGAAGGGAGTCGTAAGCAGGGAGTAGATTATGTATATCTACTTTTTGGAAAAATTGGCGGAGAACCAGAAGCTAAATGGGGGCGTTATGAAGAATGTATCATGCATGTAAGAACGTCTCATGTTCCAAGATTTGAAGTGGAAATTAATGCCAAAGAACCATTATTCGATAAGCTCAATATAAGCTATAACGACTTCAGGATTTTAAGTCCGGAAGAAAAAATGCCCTTCATTAGAAAGTATGCAAAAAATAGGTTAAAGCCCGGTGAAAGGCTTTGGTGGATTGATGATCAACCTGATGAAAGAACTCTACCATTGGAAGTAAGGCTATATACAAAACTTTCTCAGCCGGAGAAGCGAAAGTATCGAGCAGAATCAGCAGTACTTTGTCCACAGATTGTTAAATCTAGCCGAGTATCGGGAAAATACGATGATGTGACAATGTTTCTTCTAACATATTATGGCATATTGTGTAATCAAGCTAGAGATTTATTTTCTGCTGGAAGTGTTGCAATGAGATCATCGCCAGAAAGAGGTGGCAATTATATAGAAAGGGCATTAAAAGATATAGAGGCCGAAATGCTTCGAGCGTTTTATGAATTAGAAGATGCCTTATTTGAAGAGTATTGGGGAGTAATTCTTCCCAAAGAAGAAAGAATTAAGTACTGGTTAAAACTGGCAGATACCTATGCTGTAGGATGGAGACCATCAGAAACTCTATTTATAACTGCTAAATATTGAGTCTTTACAACAATACCATGACTGTTATTTGTTATCAGTCATGGTATTCTAAATATATTGTTTATAATTTATCGAGATATTCTTCAACAGCTTGCGCTAAATGCCAAGCTAAAACCGGAGGAACAGCATTTCCAACCTGTCTTTCGGTTTCCCTCAAGTTCGATTCGAAAACAAAATTATCAGGAAATGACTGGAGACGTGCAGCCTCTCGCATCGAAATACGACGATCTAATTTATAATGGAACTGAATATTACCATGACATTCCGCTCTTATAGTCTGAGATGGCTTATCTTCCTTTAAACGTCTACTTCCTTGGTCTGGGCTTTTTTTAGCCTTACTCCAAATATGATTAAGATTGCGATCTTCATCAACGGTTTCTAAATCATGAATCGCATCATAACAAGTCAACCATTCGTTTTTATGGAGAATATCAACAGGTTCTTTGAATAAAGGGTTTCCATGTAATGTTCCAACAATAAAAACTCGCTCTCTCGTTTGGGGTACACCAAAATTGGCTGAATTATATAGTTTATAGCTAACATTATAACCCAATTCACTGAAATCCTTTATAACACGGGCTAAAGATTCTTCGTTATACTTCATGAGTAGCCCTTTGACATTTTCAGCAATAAAAATCTTTGGTCGTGAGCGTTTAACAGCTTCGACCATAGCAAGATATAAACCGCTGCGCTTTCCGTCTACGCCAGCTCTTTTACCATTGATAGATATATCTTGGCAGGGGAAGCCTCCTATCAGTACATCACATTCTGTAGGGGTTGAATCGATAAGTTCCCATATGTCGCCTTCAACGATATCATGAGAAAAGTTTTTCTTATATGTTTTTACTGCATTGGGGTTGAATTCATTAGCCCAAATAATTTCAAATTTTGTTTTTTTATATTCTTTATTCAAGACAGAAAAACCGCCACAGAAGCCTAAATCCATTCCGCCACAACCAGCAAAAAGCGAAACCAATTTATATTTTTCTTTTTGAAAGATATCACTATTCGATGCTAATGCCATCGATATTTTATTTTCAATCCATGCTGCTAAACTTACACCTTGCGCCTCAGCTAAAGCTTTCCATATTTCCTTTTGAGATGGAGTAATCCGTAAATGGATTTTCTCGCTTTTAATTTCTGGTGTAATGCTTGTTGTCATTTCTTCACTCTCGTTCTCATCGGCCTTAACCTGATCTTTTATACATGATAAACAAAACCTGATGTGTGCACAACATAAGTTGTGAAATAATTTTTTTATTTTTATCTTATTGTTTTTATAGTTTTTTTGTTTATTTAAGTGTGCGCAAAACCGTATAAAAAACGCCATAATGAAGGATGAAGTAAGAGCTTAATGAGTCAAAGAAAGGAGAGAGGGATGATTTCTCGATCTTCACTGTTTAGGTTTGCTAGCATAACGACTGCATAAGTTTAATCCCTTGATAGTCTATCTCGCAATTTCTAATACCTGTAAAAATCCACTCTTCAATACAATCCTGCAAAATAATGCTGTCCAGTTTTTTCTTCCCTAACAATGCACACTCCCATACAACCAGAACCCTATAACCAAGATTGTTTAAATTAGATATAACACGCATATCCCTTTCTATATTATTTTTGAGCTTTTTGGTCCAATATTCACTTGTAGATTTTGGCGGCCTAAACATGTGGCACGAATGACTGTGCCAAAAACAGCCATTAACAAGTATGGCGGCCTTATGCTCGACACACACAAAATCTGGTTTGCCATATATTTTTTCACATTGGGAGATGTGATTAATCTCAAGATTGTTTAGGATTTTTCCGACAATGATTTCTGGCTTTGTGCTTTTTGAGTGTATAGACCTCATGATATGCGAGCGTTTAATTTTTGATATCGCTTTCATTCCATTTTCCTCCTTAACAAAAACAAATATACCCGTACTCATTGAAACTGCTTGACTTTCCCCAAAGTGAGGATCATTGTATCAGTCATGAAAATATTCATTACCGATGAACAAAAAGCCGAACTTGAACACCTCCATCACACCTGCCGTGATAAGAGGGAGTGTGATCGCATAAAAGCGGTTCTGCTGGCCTCTGAGGGCTGGAGTTCAGTGATGATCGCTCAGGCCCTGCGTCTTCATGAAACGACCGTTAACCATCATATCAGCGATTACCTTAATCACCGCAAACTGAAACCCTAAAATGGCGGCTCTCAGAGCCATCTCAGCGAAACACAGACCCAGGAACTTATCGCTTATCTGACCGCCAATCTTCTGCCCACTACACAGGCGGTTATCCGTCTTGTCAAAGAAGGGTGGGATATCAGTTACACCGTTCCCGGCATGAACAAATGGCTGCACCACAATGGCTTCAGCTATAAAAAACCGACCGGCGTGCCACACAAGTTCAATGCGGAACAGCAACGGGCCTTTATGGAAGCCTACAGGAAACTGAAGCAGGAAGCCGGAGACCATGAGCCCATCCTGTTCATTGATAGCGTCCATCCCACGCAGGGGACGAAACTCGCTTATGGCTGGATGCGCAAAGGCCAGAAAATGCGGTGAAAACAATGGACAGCCGTACCCGTCTGAACCTGATGGGTGCCCTGAATCTGGCCGATATCAGTAAAACGGTGGTGTGCGAATATGACCGTATCGACAGTTATCACATCGCCGAGTTCTTCATTACCCTGCGTGAAACCTATCAAGGTTCATATTATCCTTGACGGAGCCGGTTACCACCGGAGTAAGTTGGTGAAAGACTGGGCTTATGTGATGAATATCGACCTTCATGACTTACCGCCATACAGCCCGAATCTGAACCCGATAGAAAGGCTGTGGAAGGTGATGAATGAACAGGTCAGAAATAACCATTATTTCGCCTCGACGGCCTTGTTCCGGCAGGCAATACATCGCTTTTTTACGGAAATATTACCGGAACTTGCCGGGAACCTGTCGTGCCGTATTAATGACAACTTCCAGGTTCTGAATCCTGCATCTTCAAGTTAAGCGGGTATAGAATTCTTCGATTTCTGTACTGGATAATAAGTGAATACGCTTGATATTTTCCATTGTAAGTCCCGGATTCAATGAGGCCAAACAGTCAAATCATCCCGCGTCCGTCCAGATGATTTGCGGGCACCATTCGTTTGTGCAGTACACCAAATATAAAGGGTTGCCGTTCATGGATTATGTAATAAATAACATGACTGGCATGAGGGAAACTCAATACTTCCGCTCCCACGTCCGGCCTGCTTCTCCCCAGAGCAGGGGTAACAGCCAGCAAACGAAAGGTTTGTTGAAGTTCTAACAGGTATTTTTCCGATTGCATCTTACCCCATTGCTGTACAGTAAAACGGCGGATTTCGATAAAATCGGCCTGTGCATCAGGCGTTAAGCGGTAGTTTGGTATGTCCATTATGGTTAATGATCCCTGGGAGCGTCGATAATGCCCTCAGCAATACCCTGAGCCAGCATTTCCATCAGTTTGGCGAATCGGAAAAACCCGGTGTATTGCTGGCAGATATCATCCAGTTGGGCAGTTGATGTACTGTCTATCACTTGTTTGAATATACCCATATAGTCGTAACACGTTTTCAGTAATTGCGTATTGCCAGTTTCGGTAAGAGGAAAACGGGTAGTATAGTCGTGTATACGCTACACCCGCTGTAATTGTTCTGCACTCAGCCCGGCTACAGACATTTTTTTCTCCTTAATATCTAATCGTACAGACCTGATCTCAGTTCATTAAAAAAAGCTTCACCATCGGCGGTGTTACCGGATTCAATATCAACGCTGGCCTGTGCCGCTCTTGACTGTAATAATTTTAACCGGAGTGTTTCAATACCTTCGTACTCATCCATTGAGATAACCACCGCGACGGGTTTTCCGTTTTTATTTATTTGAATTGGGGCACGTTGTGCTTTGAGTAGCATGTCGCCAAACTGGGTTTTGGCTTCATTGGCAGAAAGAGCATCCATAATAATCCCCTCATTGAATAATGGTATGATTCAAACAATATAAACGAATCGAACGACTTGATCAAATTTAAAGCTATCAAAAAGTATACGAAATGACATTTATCTACGTCGTCAGTCTGGAGCCACGATTGGTCAATTAGCCAAGGAGTTCAAGCTAGGCGAAGCGACAATCTACCGCGTTTTGAACACATTTAAGTGCACTGACAATTCGTAGCATTCACAAGTTTACAGATCTGGAGGTTCTTCCACTGGACCCGAAACTGGGCAGCAAACACCAGGTCCATGTTAAAATAAGAGCCGTTTGAGTGTCGGTGATTCTACGTTGCCATGTCACCTGAATGAACAGACACACAGCTTGAAACGAAGACACCAGCGAACAGTACTGCCACGATCTCATGCTTCTCAAACATACCACTGACCCCATGAGTTACTGGCCAGTAACTCATAATGAATGTACCCGCCAGCAACTGCCAAAAAACAAGGGTAAAACGACTCACACCAAGAAGCCGGGAAAGATTCTCAGTGATGATTATGGCTGCCGATATACACAATGCAGCCATCAATCCATACATATAACCTATATCAAGGCCATTAAGACGCAGACCAGACATAAGACATAAGAGCTACCCCACAAGTGATAAAATTACAGAAAAGGATTAAAAGAACTTGCGCACTCTCGTACTTTATCCCCCTATCCAGAAACATCAACCGTGTCTATCGACTTTTCAAGAATGATCATTTGGCAGTTTCTCCACCATCAATTATAAAATTCTGTCCAGTTATAAATGCAGCTTCATCTGAGCAAAGGAATGCGGTCATCGCAGCAATTTCTTCCGGTCTGGCATGCCTTCCAAGGGGGATACCCTTGTTCACCTCTTCAATCATTTCAGGGGTATATTCAGCAAGTTGCATGGGAGTAAGGACTGCGCCGGGAGATATTGAGACAACACGGATTTTGGGGGCGAGCTCGATAGCCATTGTGCGAGTGAGTGAAACAATAGCGCCCTTTGATGCATTATAGTCCGCATAGTGTGGAAACGCCCCTAAAGCATTTACAGATGCAGTATTAACAATTACCCCCTCATGCATGATATCTAGTGCCGCTTTACTAATGTTAAATAGTCCATTAAGGTTAGTATTAATTACCTTATTCCATGCCTCAGAAGAGATGCTCCTGAAGCTTTGGTGTCGAATGCTAATCCCAGCATTATTGACGAGAATATCGATTCCACCCCAGCATTCACGAATGGTCGCAAATGAGTTTGCTACAGACTTTTCACAACAAATATTGCAGACAAGAAAAAGTTCGCCCCCATACTTAATATATGTTTCGTCTATAAGTGGCATCTCGTTTAAATCAATGACAGCAACTCTCGCGCCCTCTGATGCAAACCGCCTTGCGGTAGCTTCTCCTATCCCGCTTGCCCCGCCAGTTACAACCACTCGTTTATTTTCAAACCTCCTCACTTTGTGCTCTCCTCAAATACGGGGTTATAAGTTGCACTTATTTTGCTGCGAAGATATGGGAAATCCCGAGTCAGTTGTGAAATCAGATGATTACCAATATTAAAATCAGGTTTGCCTGGCCGTTTTAAGTGTATATCAGGGTTAAAGTTCATAAAGAATGCGAAACTATATCGTTCGTCACCATTAGCCAACACCCGGTGAATAAGTGAGCGAATTTCTCCATTTGAAAGTACTTCCAGTACATCGCCCGCAATTAGTAATAGAGAGTTTTTCATTGCAGGTATGGCCTGCCAAGGCTCGTTATTATTCATTCTATAGAACAGTCCCGGAGAATCCTGCAATAAAAGAGTGAAAAACTCATAGTCTGTATGGGCACCCATGCTGGACGCCTGTTGGATTTCTTCTGGCTCATGCGAAAGATAATGAATCAGTCGGAGCTGGCTCGCTGGATTACAGGTTGCATCAACAATGTTGATTTCATGATGGCTGTAATGTGATATGAGCGCAGAAGTGATCAAACGCCCGAGTGAAAGCGAAAAATCAAAATACCTATCGATAACCTCGCTTGCGTTTAAAACCTGTCTTGGATAGCGATTTTCTCCGCTCAGAATCCACCCAGGCGCACCACCTGCGGGGCCGATATCAAGCGCCTCGTACACTCGATCCTTTTCGTCTGCATATTGTCCTTTCTCAGTAACCGGAACGTATCCTCGATGACCGTCAGAGTTACCAATATAAAACTGCATTTTAATTTCGTCAGGTAGATAAAATAATTGCTGAGCAACACGCTTTAGATGTACGGATCCAATGGCAAAAGCAGGATCAATAATATTGGTGATGTGAATATGTCCGAACTTTTTCAAAATTTCAATAAACTGGCTGACTTCAAAATGGCCAGTAGAAATATCCTTATACTCCATGACTGGTACTTGTTGAATCTTCATATTGTGATGCCCTATTTGGTAATTTCAAGGATTCGTTACTTTTTAGCAATATATGCAGAAGTCATGTTTGAAGCATTCATGATTCAAATTTTCCAACAATCTCATATCCATATCTATCTCTGTATCTATTTCGTTTTATTTTCTGCCTGGCCTCCTGGGGAATATTTGAGTATAAACTGGCCGACTTCAAAATGGCCAACAGAAATATCCTTATACTCTATGACTGGTATTTGTTGAATCCTCATCTTGTGATGCCCTATTTGGTAATTTCAAGGATTCGCTACTTTTTAGCAATATATGCAGAAATCAGTTTGAAGTATTCATGATTCAAATGTTACTGAAAAAGAGACAGATTCAGCACCATTTTCCTTTTTGAATTTTTCTAATTGCGAAGCAAGCGTGGCCATAGCTTCTTCCCAACTGATGCTTTCCCAACCGGGATCTGTTGCTCCTTTTGGTTGCGTCCTTTTCATAGGAAAATCAGGGCATTGTTTAACAATCAGCTTGTTCCGGTTCGCGCGACAGAATGTTGGCGGTTAGGTTGCCGATATGATGAATTTCATTTGCAATTAATTTGAGCCGAAAAAACGGATAAATGCGAGTCCGCTGGATTTTAAACGCGGGCTGTTACACATAGTACACTTGCCTCTTTTTCCAGATTCTAAAACCACACTGATAGACAAAAATGGCTTTTCTTAATACCTGTTTTATCACGTTTAGGATAAGGCGTATTTACTTGAATGAGTGATAAGTCTCCCGACTACACCGACTCGAATCATATCAATATGAAATAAAAAACCTTAGTAATGATTGTAATGATAACCATTCTCACATTAAGATGATGCCGTGATTATTGACTTTTGATGTTATAGGTTATGTCTGACCACATTGTTGTTTCCGCTGAGCTAACACTTGAATCGCTTTACGGCGAGCATCATGGCTGGCTGAAAAACTGGCTCACTCGCAAACTGCAATCGTCCTTTGACGCCGACGACGTAGCGCAGGATACCTTCCTGCGTGTGATGGCCGGCGACTCGCTGCAAGCCATTCGCGACCAAAAATCTTTCCTCTGCACGATCGCCAAAAGAGTGATGATCGATCTGTTTCGCCGCAACGCGCTGGAAAACGCCTATCTGGAACTGCTGGCGCAACGGCCCGAGGCATTTATGCCCTCGCCTGAGATCCGTCAGTGTCAACTTGAAACACTCCAGCAAATCGACCAGATGATCGATGGCCTGAGCAGCAAAATGCGCCAAGCATTTTTATTGTCTCAGCTTGAAAATTTGACCTATAGCGACATTGCTTCACGCCTCAATGTGTCCGTCAGTTCCGTGAAAAAATATATGGCCAAAGCCACCGAGCACTGCCTGCTGTTTCGTCTGGAGCATGGACTCTGATATGGACACCATGTTAACCCATTCTCGCCGCCAGGCATTAAAATCAGCATCACACTGGTATGCGATACTGAATAGCGATCAGGTAAGCCCGCTGCAAACTGAAAAATGGCAGCGCTGGTACGAACAGCATCAGGATCATCAGTGGGCATGGCAGCAAGTGGAAAATCTGCGCAACCAGATGCTTGTAGTGCCAGGTAATGTGGCAAGCCACGCACTTCAGGAAACTTACCTGTCACGACGCAAGGTGATGAAAGGCATACTGTTACTACTAGGAGCTGGCGGTGGCTGGCAACTGTGGTGTTCGGAGGTGGGAGAAGGCCTGCGGGCCGATTACCATACTACTAAAGGGGATATTCAGCATCATCGACTGAGCGATGGCACACTGCTTACACTTAATACCGACAGTGCCGTAGATGTCCATTTTACTCCTCAACAACGTCTGATACATCTCTGGTACGGCGAAATTGCCATCACTACCGGGCATGATACCGAAGCAAAGCTGTTGCGTGTACAAACCCGTCATGCACAACTGACTGCGCTAGGCACCAAATTTACGGTTCGTCAGGAAGCCAACGCCACACTACTCAGCGTGCAGCAACATGCCGTAGAGGTGATACTGACCGGTGCCGACCGTAAATGTATTGTGCGTCAGGGAGAAAGTCTAAGATTCAGCTCCACCGATTTTGGTGAACTGACCGCGGCAACCGCCGAAGACAACGCATGGACGCAGGGTGTACTAAGTTTCAGCGATAAACCACTGAATGAAGTGATAGCAACCCTCTCCCGCTATCGAAGCGGTATATTACGCTGCGACCCAGCCGTCGCCTCGCTACGGTTAAGCGGCACTTTCCCGATGAAAAACACCGATACGATATTAACCGTCATAGAGAAAACACTTCCCGTTAAGATTCAATACATTACCCGTTTCTGGGTGAATGTTCTGCCCGCAGAAAAATCATTAACGTAAAAAATAATCATTTTCAATTGTCCTTTTTGTTTCCTCGTTCGACTTCATAAATGAATACAGCAACAAAATGATTACGGAGACGTTATGATGCCTTTACGTGCACAGCCACTGCGCGCGCTTCACAAAGCAACACCGCTGGTAATGGCGATTCGTTTGAGCCTGTTACCGGTGGCTTGCCTAACCTCAGGGATAACGTATGCTGCGGTAGAGCCAACTAGCGCACACTATGACATTAATGCGGGCGAACTGGATAAAGTCCTTAATCAGTACTCCACCCACGCCGGTATTACCCTTTCAGTAGATGCCAGCTTAACCCGCGGCAAACAGAGTAGCGGTCTACACGGCAATTACTCCATCACCGATGGACTGAACACCTTGCTGGTCGGCACTGATTTGCAGGTGAAAACATTGGGCAATAACACGTTCACACTCGAACCTGCCCCTGTTGCGCAGAAAGACGTGCTGACCGTAGTAGGCGACTGGCTAGGGAGTGCCCGTGAAGCTGACGTGTTTGAACATGCAGGCGCACGTGATGTCATCCGCCGAGAAGATTTTGCTAAAACAGGCGCAACCACAATGCGTGAAGTGCTGAACCGCATTCCCGGCGTCAACGCACCGGAAAACAACGGTACCGGCAGCCACGACCTGGCGATGAACTTTGGCATTCGTGGCCTGAACCCACGTCTCGCCAGCCGCTCTACGGTTCTGATGGACGGCGTTCCGGTACCCTACGCGCCTTATGGACAGCCACAGCTATCATTAGCGCCAGTATCTCTCGGCAATATGGACGCAATAGACGTGGTACGCGGCGGCGGCGCTGTACGCTACGGGCCACAAAGCGTAGGTGGTGTGGTGAATTTCGTGACCCGCGCTATCCCGCAGGATTTTGGTATTGATGCCAGTGTGGAAGGACAACTTAGCCCCACATCCTCACAAAATAATCCAAAAGAGACCAATAATCTGATGATTGGCGGTACGGCAGATAATGGTTTCGGCACAGCGCTTCTCTACTCCGGCACACGCGGCAGCGACTGGCGCGAGCACAGCGCCACGCACATTGACGACGTGATGCTCAAAAGCCGCTATGCACCCAATGAAGTGCATACCTTCAACAGCCTACTGCAATATTACGATGGCAGTGCGGATATGCCCGGTGGCCTTTCACGCGCCGATTACGATGCCAATCGCTGGCAATCCACTCGCCCATATGACCGCTTCTGGGGCCGCCGTCAGCTCGCAAGTCTCAGCTATCAGTATCAACCCGACCAGCAGCACAAATTCAATATTCAGGGCTTATACACTCATACCTTGCGCAGCGGTTATCTTGAGCAGGGCAAGCGCATTACCCTTTCCCCGCGAGAATATTGGGTGCGCAGCATCGAACCACACTATAGCCAGCTCTTCAATTTAGGTCCTTCAGCCCACGAAGTAGGGATTGGCTACCGTTATGTGAATGAATCCAGTCACGAAATGCGTTACTACACCGCCACCAGCAGCGGCGAATTACCCAGCACATCAAGCCCTTATGACCGTAATACTCGCTCCGGCACCGAGGCTCATGCTTGGTATATTGACGACCGCATTGATATCGGCAACTGGACCATCACGCCTGGAATACGATTCGAACATATCAAATCCTTCCAAAACAACAATGTGAAAGGCACCCGCCAAGAAGTAAGTTACGATGCGCCGCTGCCTGCACTCAATGTTCTTTATCATATTACTGATAGCTGGAATCTTTACGCCAATACGGAAGGCTCATTCGGTACCGTACAGTACAGCCAAATTGGCAAGGCTGTGAAAAGCGGCAATGTAGAACCTGAAAAGGCGCGAACTTGGGAAGTTGGAACTCGCTACGATGACGGCGCATTGGCAGCGGAAATGGGGCTGTTCCTGATTAACTTCAACAATCAGTACGACTCCAACCAGACTAATGATACCGTTACGGCACGTGGGAAAACCCGACACACAGGACTGGAAACTCAGGCACGTTACGATCTTTCCGAACTTACGCCCAAGCTGAATAACGTTTCGGTTTACGCCAGTTACACGTATGTCAACGCAGAAATTCGTGAAGAAGGTGACAGCTACGGGAATCAAGTGCCGTTCTCACCGAAACATAAAGGTGCATTTGGCATAGATTACAAACCGGGTAGCTGGACTTTCAACCTCAACAGCGCATCCCAATCCAGCCAGTTTGCTGATAACGCTAATACCGTGCAGGAAAGCGCCAATGGAAGCACCGGCCGTATTCCGGGCTTTATGCTGTGGGATACGCGCGTGGCGTATGACTTCGGTCCACAAATGGCTAATCTGAGTCTGGCCTTTGGGGTGAAAAACATCTTTGACCACGAGTATTACACCCGTTCCTATGATGATAATAACAAAGGTCTCTACGCCGGGCAGCCACGTACGTTCTATATGCTGGGTTCGCTAAAATTCTGATGTTACACTCATCCGCTCGCCGGGCTATTGCCCGGCTTTGCTATTTCTGGAGCTAAGTTATGCTTGCACCGATTCACGTAATGTTTATCGTTTTGCTCTTCTTCACCAGCCTGCCCCATGCCATTGCGGTCACGGTACAGGATGAGCAGGGCAGTTTTACCCTCAATACCGTTCCCCAGCGCGTCGTTGTGCTGGAATTATCGTTTGTTGATGCATTGGCCGCCATCAATATCAGCCCGGTAGGTATTGCCGATGATAATGATCCGCAGCGCATCCTCACGGATGTTCGCCAGCGTATTAAACCCTGGCAATCAACGGGCACTCGCGCTCAGCCAAGCCTTGAAGCCATCAGCGCGTTAAAACCTGATCTCATCATTGCAGACAGCCAACGCCACGCGGGGATTTATCGGGCGCTCAAAGGCATCGCGCCCGTCCTACTGCTAAAGTCCCGCAACGAAACCTACGAAGAAAACCTGCAATCTGCCGCGATCATCGGCAAAATCATGGGGAAAGAGAGTGAGATGCAACAACGGCTGGCAGAACACCGTGAACGCATGAAAGGCTATGCCAGTCAGTTGCCACAAGGCGTCAGTGTGGTTTTTGGCACCTCGCGCGAACAGCAATTTAACCTGCACTCCAGCGATACTTATACCGGCAGCGTCTTAACGGCATTAGGGCTGAAAGTTCCGGCGCCAGTTAATCATGCAGCAATGGCTTCTCTCAACTTAGAGCAGTTACTGGCACTCAATCCTGACTGGCTTATCGTCGCCCACTATCGCCAAGAAAGCATCGTGAAGCGCTGGCAGCAAGATACGCTGTGGCAGATGATGACAGCACAGCACAAGCATCAGATAACAGCGGTAGATAGCAATACTTGGGCTCGTATGCGCGGGATATTTGCCGCTGAACGCATTGGCAGTGATGCGGTAAAAATCTTCCATCATCAACCCGTTAATGAAACACCATGAGACGCCATCACCATGCGGTCTGGCGCTGGGGATTGCCGCTGGTTGCCCTGTTTAGTGCGTTCTGGCTAAGCCTGTTTTGCTACTCCGCTATTCCCATTCCCGCCATTAGCGCACTTAAGGCGCTGGTGCCAGGTCATACACCGACATTGCCTGAAGCGCTGGTTATCAATCTGCGGCTACCACGCAGTCTGGTTGCTATTCTGCTTGGCGCAGCTCTGGCATTGTCCGGCGCACTACTCCAGACGCTCACTCATAATCCGCTGGCCTCACCCTCCTTACTGGGCATTAACAGTGGAGCAGCACTGGCTATGGCGCTGACCAGCGCTTTCAGCCCGGCACCGCTGGCCGGATATTCCATTTCTTTGGTGGCAGCTTGCGGCGGTGCCATTAGCTGGATGATGGTGATGGCCGCAAGTGGTAGCTGGCAGCAAAAATACGATCGCAACCAACTAATTCTGGCGGGCATTGCCTTATCTGCCTTATGTATGGCACTAACACGTATTACGCTACTGCTTGCCGAAGATCATGCTTACGGCATTTTCTATTGGCTGGCGGGTGGAGTCTCCCATGTCCGCTGGCCTGAATTCTGGCAGCTATTCCCTTTCGTGGTGGTCACTGTACCTGTAGTTTTGTTGCTGGTGAAATCACTTAATCTGCTCAACGCTGGCGATGTCAGTGCCCATACGCTTGGCGTGAACCTGACGCGACTGCGCATCTTCGTCAGTCTGGCAGTACTGATTCTGGTAGGGGCCTGCGTCAGTGTAGCGGGACCAATCGTGTTTATTGGTCTGCTAATGCCCCATCTGGCGCGGTTCTGGGTTGGCTACGATCTGCGCCGCACACTGCCAATGTGCATGTTGCTGGGAGCGGTATTTATGCTACTTGCGGATTTACTGGCCCGTTCACTGGCCTGGCCAGGAGAACTCCCGGCAGGTGCGGTACTGGCGCTGATTGGTGCCCCTTGCTTTGTCTGGCTAGCAAGGAAGCGAACATGAATCGTCAGGTTATCTTACTTTTAGTCGTGTTGCTGGCAGTTACGCTGGTGCTAGCGCTACGCATGGGCACGCAACCACTTCCCTGGGACGCTTTAATAAGCGGCTGGCAACCCGGTGACAAACACCACTTTGTGCTAACGCAGTACCGTCTACCACGTATTTTACTCGCCATCACTGTAGGCGCTGCACTGGCGCTCTCCGGCGTCTTGGTCCAAGGGATTGTTCGTAATCCACTGGCCTCCCCCGATGTACTGGGGGTAAATCATGCAGCAAGCCTGGCGTCGGTAAGTGCGCTGATACTTTTCCCTTCTCTGTCGGTGCAGTGGCTTCCGCTACTCGCTTTTTGCGGTGGAATAGCCGCGCTAATCCTGCTGCGGGCGATTGCCGGTCCCTCTTCGCCACTGCGCCTTGCACTGGTTGGCGTGGCACTTTCAGCTACCTGGACAAGCATCACCGATTACCTCATGCTCTCACGCCCACAAGATATCAACAATGCGCTTTTGTGGCTGACGGGCAGTCTGTGGGGACGCGACTGGCAGTTTGTGGCTATAGCCCTGCCGGTATTGATGATACTGATACCGCTCAGCCTACGCTTTTGTCGCGATTTAGATTTGCTGGCACTCGGTGATGACAGCGCCAGCACACTGGGCGTCTCGCTCCTACACGTACAATCCTGGGGATTAATGCTGGCAGTCGCGCTCGCCGCAACAGGCGTCGCCGTTTGCGGTCCGATTGGCTTTATCAGCCTCGTGGTACCCCATCTCGTTCGCAGACTTGTGGGAGGACGACATCGCTGGCTTATACCAGCATCCATGCTTATGGGTGCACAGGTTCTGCTGCTAGCCGATTTGCTGGCAAGGACCATAGCTCCACCAATGGAATTGCCTGCTGGCGTACTGACCGCCATCATTGGCGCTCCTTATTTCTTCTGGCTTTTAGTGAGGACACGTTAAATGGAACTGGCTACGGAAAAGTTATCTGCGGGCTACGGGGAGAAACGCATTCTGAATGACCTGTCGCTCACCCTCCCGACCGGGAAAATCACGGCGTTGCTCGGCCCTAACGGCTGCGGGAAATCAACATTACTGAAATGCTTTTCGCGGCTATTAACACCATTATCTGGAAAGATAACAATAGATAGTGAACCTTTAGCGCACTTTTCCTCACGCAAGCTCGCCAGACATCTGGCGCTTTTACCGCAACACCCTCTCACACCAAAAGGGATCGCCGTCCATGAACTGGTTGCATACGGACGTAGCCCTTGGCTGACATTTTGGGGGCGTTTAGCACCTCATGATCATCATCTTATACAACAAGCAATGGAAAAAACGCAGATTAGCCATCTTGCCGATAAACGCGTTGCCGACCTTTCAGGCGGGCAGCGCCAGCGTGCTTTTCTGGCGATGGTTTTGGCCCAAGATACGCCGTTGGTGCTACTCGACGAACCTACTACGTATCTTGACATCAACCATCAGGTGGAATTGATGAAGCTGCTGCGTGAGCTGAACAACGAAGGAAAAACGGTCGTGACCGTACTTCATGACCTCAATCAGGCTAGCCGGTACTGTGACCATCTGGTACTACTTTCTCAAGGGCAGGTTGTCGCCCAAGGCTCACCCGAGGAAGTTATGACACCGAAATTATTACAGCAGGTATTCAGCATTGAAGCGGAAATTCACCCCGAACCCGTTTCAGGTAAACCAATGTGTGTAGTGTGTTAAGCAGGAATCTAATGTAACGTGTTGGTTCTCTTTTCCAGTGCGGCTTAATATGTTCGGCTTTTTGTTAAAGGTTGTTTCGGGATTAATTGTTTATACCTTCCAACCCAAAAAGCCGAGCTTGAATTTATGTGATGCTTATAATTGCTGTTCTTAGGTAAAGTTAACGTTATTTAGGCTTTGCGGTCTCGATTTGACGAACATTAGGCTTCATTTTGGGGCTCATTTTTATCGAAGTGAAGATGCTCTCGCATCCGCAACATCAGGGAATAATTTTGTTAAATCATCCATTTAATTTGCTGTTCTCCTCTGGCTATTTCTTCATCACAGCAAATATACGACACTTAACCTATCTTGTAGCTAGCATTCCCGAATAGTGCTTCGTGATAAGGAAGATGAATAAAGTATGGGGGGCTTTGTTACCAGACTGTGACGTATGTCATAACGCTTAAGCCAAACGCCTACAAAACCCATATTGATTGCTGTACTCTTATCATTCAAGGCATTTATTAGATAATTCAAAGAGCTATGATGGCCGCAATTTCCCTTTCGAATGATATTCTCCGTACCTGGCAACGTATAGAGTTCTTCCAACCTTATACACTTGAAAAAAAAGATAAAAGCTTACTAATTCCGCTTAAAACACTCTATCAGCTGGGAGATAAGGCACTACCCTGGCTTTCGTCAGAACTCCGTCAACAACATGATATTCCCGATCAAAAAGTCTTATACAACTTGTACGTCGGTTTGTTTGATAAAGCTATCGCTAACGCGATCAGCCAAGCGGTGTTTGGTCCAGATGAAGGGTATTATGCAGAAGAATTTGAGCAACGGCTGGATAAAGAAGGAACAACCTGCTTTGCCAAAATTCCATTAGGCACGGAAGGAAACCCTGCTCTGGATAAATTTTCAGTGAGTTCTCTTCCTTGGGCTTTAGGGCACCTGCGTGATGAACGTTTTGAACAGCTTAATACGAAGGTATTTTCAGCCAGTTGCGAGCATCTTAAAAATACCCTCGGCAACTTTAGCGTCTCTCTGAAGCCAATACGAGAAAATGGCCCCGGTATTTTAAAAGCAAATGATATTTTAACACTGTTGACGACACATCTGGTGAGTTGGGCAGATTTTGAACCCCAATGGCAATATGCTTTACAAATAGACTGGATGGAGGGAAATGGCGACTGTACAGAAGCATCACAAGAAAATAGCGATGAAATTGAAGAAGAAGTCAGCGCTAATGATAAAACCTTTGCACTTCCTATTTTAAATAGTTTTTTCTTTGAGGACATTGAATACGCTATTACGGCCCTAAAACGAGGAGATAGATGCAAAGCTCTCAGAGCATATCTTTCTCATCATAGTGTCCCCAGGAATCCAGACCTTTATTCACAAGACGGGCTTGCCTCCATCATCAGTAAACTCCATCCAGCGAAGATGCCTCATGGACGCTGGCCTTCCGATCCCAAACATGCCATGTCGCTAATGCAGCAATTTGCTATTAATACGGCGATAGAAGAGCTCGCTGATGGTGGGCTGCTTTCCGTCAACGGCCCTCCGGGAACTGGAAAAACAACGCTTCTGCGCGATCTAATAGCACATAACATTGTTGAACGAGCGAAGATACTTACGCGTTATCAAAAAGTTGATGACACGCTGGACAATTCCGGTTTTATTGTGAATGCACTCACTGGTTTCGAAATGGTCATTGCGTCATCCAACAACGCCGCAGCAGAAAACATATCAAAAGAATTGCCGCAAAAGAAATCATTGGCTGAAGAATTCCAATCGCTTGACTATTTAGCACCAACCGCAAACCAGATAGCTGCCGAGAACCGCCCGAAGCGCGAACATAAAAAAAGTAAAAATAGTCAGGGAAAAGTTAGAACCTATCACCTCTATCGTCCATTGAAGGAAGAGAAACAATGCTGGGGGATCATTTCCGCTGCTTTGGGCAACAAACCAAACCGGACTAAATTTTCTGATCGCTTATTTTTTGATGAACATTTTTTACGCGACACCCCAACTGAAGCCTCTCGTCCCGCTGAAGAGAACTTTCTCAGTCTTTGGCGCTGGAGGCACTATCACAACCCCATCTCTTTCGCCACCGCTAAAAAACGTTTCCTCGTATGTCTGGAAAAGACAAAAAAACTTCAACAGCAACTAGAAATGTTTGTGCATCTGATAGAAAAACAGCATAACGATTCATTCGACACGTTATCACTGAAGTTGAAGCAAATAGAAGGACTGTACGAAACACAGCTTAACAGGCTGGAACAGGTGAAAACAGAGCAAGATGTATTAGGAAAACAGCTCCAACATGCGGAACAGCAACAAAAAATTATCGAAAGTGATGCACCAGGATGGCTAATGCGTCTGATGAATCGCAAGCGAGTGCATGTGTATAAAGAAACGTTGCAGTGTGCACAACACGAAGTATTAAGACTGATGAGATTGCAAGCCGAACAAGC
Organism: Photorhabdus sp. HUG-39; assembly: GCF_963878365.1. Lineage (NCBI taxonomy): Bacteria > Pseudomonadati > Pseudomonadota > Gammaproteobacteria > Enterobacterales > Morganellaceae > Photorhabdus > Photorhabdus sp. HUG-39. The sequence goes on from NZ_CAWNWY010000031.1 coordinate 52,133, forward strand.
CCAGCGTGTTGCGGAACAACGCAAGTCAGTTAATGACATAATTGAAAAAAAGCGAACCTTACAACAGAATATCGAAAAAATTATCCAACAGCGGGTGAATGACCATCGTTCTCTACAAACTTTGAAGCAGCAGTTTTCCGATATCACATTGCCAGATATCAACCAACCTATCACTGATGCAACATTACAACGAACGGCCCTTTGGCAGAACGCACAGATAAATCGTCAACGTTCCGCATTATTTATCACAGCGATGGAACTTCATCAGGCTTGGCTTTATGAAGCACTAGGAGTACCTCGTTTTAGAGACTTCATAATATTTAATCTCGCGGCTTTTTTAGCACAACCTCATTCCAAAATCACGCCTATACGCTGGTGGCAAACGCTGTTTATGTTTGTGCCCGTATTATCCACAACTTTCGCATCTATAGGGCGCATGTTCCACGGAGTGGAAAGCGAAGAACTTGGCTGGTTAATGATCGATGAAGCCGGCCAAGCACCTCCACAACAAGCTGTCGGGGGACTCTGGCGTGCAAAACGGGTACTGGTTGTTGGAGACCCTTTGCAGATTGAACCGGTATTTACGACCCCTCCGCCGTTGGTTGAACGTCTTTGCCTAGATGCTCTGAATGAAAAGGCTAAAGACTGGAATCCGGGATTACTTTCAGTGCAACAGGTTGCTGATCGCGTCAATCATTGGGGATGTGAATTAGAAGTCATGAACAACCTGATCTGGCTAGGTATTCCATTGTGGGTACACCGTCGTTGTATTGAACCAATGTTCAGTTTGGCTAATAAGATGGCCTACAATGGCCGCATGATTCATGGGCTTGATGCTGACAAGATTCGCTGCCAACCTATGAACAACATTCTGGAAAACCATTGGCTGGCATCGGTTGGAGGGACAGGTGAAAAACAATATCGTGACAGCCACGGTAAAGATTTGCTCAAGTTATTGGACCAACTGCTTGTTGCAAATGTTTCTCTTCATTCGATTTATGTTATTACACCGTTCAAAGCAGTTAAGTCAGCACTGTGTGAATTATTAGGAAAGCGTGATCTGGCTACCTGGCGGCAATCTATGCCATTGATGACACGAAAAGAACTCAACGTATGGCAAAAAAATTGTATTGGTACAGTGCATACTTTTCAGGGCAAAGAAAACGATATTGTCATTTTTGTCCTAGGCTGCGACGAAAATAATGATGGCGGCGCAAAATGGGCTGCCAGCAAGCCTAATCTGTTAAACGTTGCGCTCACCCGAGCAAAAAAACACATTTTCATAATTGGCGATCCAGCGGTATGGCATGGTTTGCCTTGGTTTCGTGATGTAGCCAAGGAGTTGCCAGTGGGAACATATCATCATTTACAATAACTCCAAGGTGGAATGATCAAAAAACGAATAACGAAATGAGTAAACAGATTATTGACAAAATGCTGATTTTTTATCCGGCACTTTGTTTTAATTAAGTTGCGTTTACCAAACGGAGCTTGCCACCATGTTAAGAATACCCCCTAAAGTTCTTCTAAAGTAACCATAGCCTGAGGATCTCCACGATTTTGTTTTCTTTAGCAAAATTTGATCGTACCTCAGGCGCTTTAGTTCCCTGCTTAAGCGAAGTTCAGGTTAATTAAATATGATTAACCATAGGATATCCCATTGTTCTATTGAGATATCCTATATAACCCGAATTCTGGATAAGAAATTGACGAGAAGCCTGTTCCAGGAGCAAAGTTTTGGTGCACACCAAAAACAGCTCCGAGGGGGAACAGGCTATGGACAACTTAGTTGAAATTTTCTGTGATGTCGATGATTTTTGCCGTTTTTTCATCCCTCAATGGGAACAATTTTGTCTCGATAGCGGGCATCGTTTACGCCGCCGACAAGGTCACATGTCTCCCAGTGAAATCATGACCATTTTGATCCTTTTTCATATGTCGCATTACCGTGATTTTAAACATTTTTATCTAGAACATATTTGGAAATATCACCATAAGGATTTTCCAACCTTGCTTAGCTATCCTCGTTTTGTCAGTGTGGCTCCTTCCGTTTTGGTGCCATTATGCAGCTATCTGACTCAATTAAAAGGGAAACCCACAGGCATTGCTTTTATTGATTCCACCCGTTTGAGTGTCTGCCATAACATTCGCATCCCTCGACATAAGGTCTTCGCAGGGATAGCCAGGCGCGGAAAAAATTCAATGGGCTGGTTTTACGGTTTCAAATTACACCTGGTTGTCAATCATCAGGGTGAAATTCTCGCGCTTAAAGTGACTGCGGGTAATGTGGATGATCGGGAACCTGTTCGCGAATTAACAACAGAATTAACGGGTTCTCTGTACGGCGATAAAGGTTATCTCAGTCAGGAATTGGCTGACGACTTAGCTAAAGCGGGGCTCACTTTCATCACCCAAAAGCGCCGAAATATGAAAGCTCACCTGCAAGCTGAGTGGGATAAGATAATGTTGTCAAAGCGTTTTATCATTGAAACGATTAATGGGCAATTAAAAACTATTTCTCAAATAGAGCATTCCCGCCACCGAAGTATAAAAGGTTTTCTGTTGTGCGTTTTAGGTGGATTGATTGCTTACTGCCTTAAATTGAAGAAGCCATCACTGAAAGTTTTCTACTCAGAAGAAGATTTCTCAATGACGGCTTAAGCAGAATTCGGGTTATATAAGGAAATCACAGTCTATCAAATTCGTCATAAACATAATCTTGAGAGTATTCCCTCAAGACTTTCTTATCAAAAGAAACATAAAAATAAGTATCATTTAAGGATTTCACTCTTTTTATTTCCTCACTCCTTATAATGCCAATGCTATCTCTCCAAACAGCCAAAAGAGTTTCCTTCCCGAGTATCTTTTCTTTCTTTATCCATATATCAGACAAATATTCATGGGCATTAAGAAATGAATCATCTTTAAATTGAATCAGCATATCCTTGCTTGGCTTAAGCATCAATGTTGTAAGCCAAATACCATTATCATTTTTCTGAAAAAAATCAACCATAGTAGCCAATCGTTGATAATCAATTGGTTTTATTTTAATGACCGCATTAACAAGCTTTTCATTCCCAAATAATTTATCAGAATGTTCAATTGCCGATAAGCTATTTTCAAGATTAAAATAAAGCTTCTTACCTTTATCTTGGATTTCATCAAATGAAATCTTCAACCCATTTTCTATTTGCGCCGAAAGATACTCTGCTAAACGCTGAGTGAAGCTATCATTACGAGCCAACCAGTTATTCAGCTTATAAAACACTATAGACTCATAACCAACAGTAAAAAAAGCACTATTTCTATTCGTTTTTAAATATACTATCAATTCGTTGATTTTGGAGTTTGCATCTGCAAAATCAATTTGCATCAAATATTTTGCCAATGTGACTTTATTCAGATCGGATTCAAACTTATCAATATTTTCCATTGCAAACTCCTTAGCCCTTTTCTCATCAAAATGCCTAACATTATCAAAAGCTGCCATCAGCATACTTTCACTATATGAGATATTCGGGTTATCAAGAATTGACAGAGACCAACGTAACAGCGAACGATTCCAACTTAATTTATCAAAAACCACACCTCTTTTTGTTTCACTAAAATTTGGATTACCAACAATATCAGAAATATTTTGCGTGTTAATATCATCTCTAATAAATTTCCGCCCTAAAAAACTCTTACTTGCAATAATAATATTTAAAGCATCAATAAAATCAGAATCTGATGTCTTAGGTTCAAGAACAATTGCCATTAATCTTTCCGTTTCAGAACCTGTAAGCCTAATGGAGAACGGAGTGTTATTTCCTTCACGGGATAAACGAATACTATAGGAATCCAACAATGCCCTAGTCCTTATTTCCTCTAACACCTTTCTTCCCCCACTATTATCATTATCAAACCTTAACCAATTATTGACTTTATCAGTATAATATACTGTCAGATTGTCAATTATACTTTTTACACCAAAAAAACTTGCTGCAAAAATAAAAAAACCTGTTACAAAGAATACAACTACTAACCATTTTTTCGTATGTTCAAGAACCCCCATTGTTTTATTAATAGCTGACTCTGTAATTTCTGACTTAGCTAAATCAATGCGGTCAACCACTAACTGCTGTAAACGCAAGTTCTCTTCTTTTATTTTATCAAGCTCTGCTTTATAACGTAAAAATTCTCGCTCTATTAGAAGCTTATTTATTTCGTTTTCCATACAAACTCCATTTTAATTGAATCTTTAATTTGCAATTATAACTGTTACGGAGGTAGATTTAAATTTAAGGGCTGTACTAAATAACCGCGCCAAATAGTAAATCAGTTGAGGGAACTCAACCAGTTTGTAGTGATGTGATGATCACCCGGAAAAATTAACTCATTATCTCCAGATAATTTTTTAATCTGTTTTAGTAATTCAAGAGCTTGATGGGATAAAGGTACAAAATATATCGTTCGCATCTTTGAACCTCGATGAGAATGTTTAACACCATCAATAGGCTCTCTTTCTGCTGGAATTGTCCACAGTGCTTTATCCAGATCAACTTCTCTCCAGCGCGCAAAGCCGAGTTCACTGGAACGAATAAACATATATAGAGTCAGTCGGACAGCTAAAATAGTTAAGTGACGTCCCTTATGGTGTTCAAGACGAGTAAGAAAATCGGATAATCTTTAAGAGGAAGAGCAGAACGATGAGTTGATTTACGTGTCGCCAACGCACCTTTGAGACCTTGAGCAGGATTGCGAGCCATCAGGCCATTCTGTACCGTATAGCGCATAATAGCAGTAATCCTTTGTGTTGTCTGGAAGCGAGTTCCAATCGCAGAGAAAACATTACGTCGGAGATCCCCTAATACTCGTTCTGAATGCGTTGTTGACCAACGCTTATTACTACTGTGCCAATCTCTAGCCACTTTTTCAAAAGTTAAGGTTTCGGCAATCGCTTCTTGTTTTTCTACTTCTCTTTTTTTACTGGGATTGATGCCATTGCGGATCATTATCTTAATACTATCGCGTTGCTCTCTAGCTTTCCCCAGTGTTACTTGAGGATATGCACCTAAAGCAATCCGGCTTTCTTTACCCGTAAACCGATATTTCAGATACCAGCGTTTTGAGCCACTGGGTTTAATGAGCAGATACAAACCTTGTACATCAGTAAATTTGTATTCTTTTTCACGGGGCTTTGCCGCACGAGCTTCCATGTCTGTTAAAGGCATAATTTGGGGGTCAACTCATTATCGAAAAGAACTGACCCCCAATTTGACCCCCAAATATCATGGATGTCAACGGATACGAATGGACAATTATAGACTTAAAAACTAAATAATTTTTTTTCAGGTAGTTATGGAAGTTTATGGACGTCTTTGGAAGATCAAATGGTGAAACACAGACGTTCATAAACTCTCCACTCAAGTCTACTCTATTGATGCCAGTTCGGTGCAAATCTAAGACCGATCTAAAGATGTTGAGCAACATCAATATTCTCACTATCTTAGCGACACACCTATGTTATACGTAAAAAGCCATCTCCAGTTTCTGCAGATACCCACTCATCATCGCAGGATTGTTGAAGCTCACTTTGACATGTTCTAATTCTATATTTTTTAGAGCCACTTAATAGAAAAAAAACCATTGTAGTGGTAACGTCACTGATCGTAATTTAACCAAATTCGAGTTGAACTAAAATGGAAATAATGTAATGGGACTGTTAATAGAAAACAAAGTGAAAGACAGTACAGTGACATGGCTACCTCTCGATACTGAGCATCACTCCCCCGAATCAATCCATGCATCTTGGTGTAACTCAAATTTTCTTTTTAAAGAAGAAAATTTAACAGCTGGTATCAATGGTCTTAGACCTCCACAAATTGGAGGCATCCATGCAGCATTAGGTTACGAACGTTCTGACGATATGTCAGCAGCAACTATAGTGATGCCAACAGGAACAGGTAAAACAGAAACCATTTTATCTATAGTTGTAGCTGGTCATTTCAAGAAAACTCTAGTGATTGTTCCCTCTGATGCGCTGCGAGAACAAACTAAAAATAAGTTTATACAGTTGGGCCTACTCAGACAACTTGGTTTAATAAAAGAAGATATTTTTAATCCTATTGTTGCTACAATCAAGCACGGTGTTGACAACATCAATGACTTAAAAGAAATACTAACGTCAAATGTTATTGTCGCATCAGTAGCAGCACTATCCAAGTTCAAACATGAGTTCTTTGTTAAATTGACTGAAACTTGCTCTCACCTCATAGTCGATGAGGCGCATCATATCACGGCTAAGACTTGGGCAAGTGTTAAATCTCAATTTAAAAACAAGTCTATTTTTCAATTTACAGCAACTCCGTTCAGAAATGATGGTTCTAGAGTTGAAGGAAAGATTATATTTAATTATCCTCTAAAAAAAGCGCAAGATGACGGTTACTTCAAACCCATTAAATTTCATCCTGTCAGAGAATTTATCGAAGAAAAATCTGATAAAGCGATCGCTGAAAAAGCGATAAAATTACTAAGGGATGACTTGAGAGCTGGCTTAGACCATATAGTAATGGCAAGAGCGAGCACAATAAAGAGAGCTAAGGATATATTTGAAATTTATGCTAAAGAAATGGATTTAAAACCTGTCTTGATAAACAGTAAGACAAAGAAAAAATCTGACGTTTTAAAAGCCATAAAAAATAGAGAGCATAAGATTATAGTATGCGTCGACATGCTGGGAGAAGGCTTTGATCTTCCGCAGCTAAAAATATCAGCTATTCATGATCCGCATAAAAGTATAAATATTATGCTCCAATTTACAGGGCGTTTCACCCGAACAGCTAAAAATGTAGGTGATGCTAAATTTGTCGCAAATATAGCAAATCCCAATGTTAACGAAAGTCTTGAAGAATTATATAAAGAAGATTCAGACTGGAATAGTGTAATAAGCGATATAAGCTATCGGAAAATTAAAGATGAAAAAGAATATCAAGAATTTCGATCAGGATTTCCCAAAGAAAGCAACCTTCTTGATTTAGGATTAACTCCAAGCATTAGTACAACAGTGTACAAAATGCTCTTGGCAACTTGGAAGCCCGACCGCTTTCTGCAGTTTGCAAATAAACAATTTCAAGTAATGGATTCAGTTCTGAACAACGAGAGAAATATTTTAATTTTCTCTGTCAAATCCTTCTTACCAGTAGGATGGGCCAGTTCTAAAGAGTTATTTGATGAGTCATGGGATCTATACATTGCTTACTATAACCAGCAATCCGGCCTGCTATTCATACATTCCTCCGCAAAAGATGGGCTAGTTAAAAGGCTAGTTAAGTTAGTTGCAGACAATGCATTACAAGTCAAAGGAGAGCATGTTTTTAGATCTTTGGCAGGACTTAAACGGTTAAAACTACAAAATGTAGGCTTAAATAAAAACAAAAAAGGTCTTCGTTATTCAATGCACACAGGAACCGAAATTAATGACCAGATACCTGATATAGAAGCAAATAGAGCCACTAAATCCAATATATTTGGGAAGGGATACGAGAATGGGGAATTAGTCAGCATCGGTTGCTCATATAAGGGAAAAGTATGGGCAATGGATAGCGATTCATTAGATAAATGGATTACTTGGTGTGACAATATTGGTTCGAAAATACTAGATGACTCTATCGATACAAATAAAGTCATGAAAACGGCAATGCAAACAGAAGAATTGTTAGAATACCCAGACATAGCACCTCTTTCTGTTGAATGGCCGGTAGAACTACTTAGAAAAAATGAAGCAAAAGTTACTGTTAAATCAAAAGACTGGGAAGAAAATTTGATTAACTGTGAACTAATTCCGGCGGAACATCAAAAATCAGACAAAAAATTATTAAATCTTTTTTTAAAAACTCAATATGGTCTCAGTCCTATAACTGCAAAAATAACTTCTCTAGGAGAGGTTACTTTCACTTTGCAAGATAGCCTTGACATTACATTTGGAGAGCAGACTTTTCAATTATCTGAATTTTTCAATGAATACCCTCCAACAATTTTCATGTGTGACACATCAATTATTGATGGTGGATTCAGATATTATCCTAATGAAGAATATGTATACAAATATGATATTAATAATACTGAAGTCTGGGATTGGGATGGAGTTGATATCTCTGTTGAATCTCAGACTCATTCAAAAATAACTCATTCAATCCAATACCATACAATTCAGAAAATAAAAGAATCTTATGATTTTATTTTTGACGATGATGGTGCTGGTGAAGTTGCGGATATTGTAGCCATAAAAAACATTGATAATAGAAAACTAGTTATAGATCTATTTCATTGCAAATATTGCTCAAAACAAAATGGGGTGGCTACTCCAGGTGGTAGAGTTGACGATGTTTATCAAGTCGCTGGTCAAGCTGAAAAAAGCATTAAATGGTTTGCAGATAAAGAGGGGCTAATTTTACGTTTAATAGAAAGAGAGCGCACAAGACTTAATCAGGGAAAAACATCCCGAATAGACAAAGGTAAATTTGAAGACTTAATTTACCTAGCCAAAATTGCCAGATATTCAGATTTTAAGTTAGGTGTTGCTATCGTTCAGCCCGCAATATCAAAATCTCTAATTTCTAATGCGCAATTAACTATTCTGGGTGCCACGGCAGCCTACATTGATGAGGTAACTGGCGTTAAGTTGAGGGTCATAATCAACAAATAACAAAATTATAAACATGGTATTTAAGTCAATCATAATTTATGCTCATGCACGATACTATGATCCATTATTAATTAATGTTTTGTTGGGGTGAGTTAATTATGAATTCATACAAATAAGAGCAAATACGGTGGTGACAAGCGACCACCGTTTACATATTCAATTAAGATCTTTAAATTTATCACGCAGCGCATTGAAATGCTGCTCACCAATATTCAAATACTCTTCGAGAATGCTATCAATGGTTGCGTTATTTATAATAAAGATGTACCTCCCTTCTTTTTTAGCCAACTCCTTTAACTTATCTTTTTGTAACCCTTTAGTTGCTTCGCAGCAGACCAGCAAGCACACTGATGTCCCAATATCACCCATTTCGCAAACGAGACTTTCTAGATATTCACCATTAATACTAACACTTGACATTACAATATTTACTAGAATTTTATCTGATAAAATTTCAAAAACAGAAAAATCAAAAAAGAATCCTGCACGCGATTCATTCATCATTGTAAAACTATAATCATGGATATCATTTCTGATCAAGCATGGATAGAAAAGAGATGGATAAAATATAGTCAGAAGCAATTTTTTTATGCTTTCAACATATAAATGGTAGTCACTGTTACTTATTGCAGCCTTGAGATTTTCTACATCAGAAGCTAGTGGCCCCGTAACAGAATCTTTTGAATCGTCGAAACGTTTATGTGGAAGTGGAGAGGGTAGTGAAAGTAAAAGCTCTTCTTTATATTGCTTTATCGTGTCAGGATATTTTACTATCTGCTCCTCAATAAACTCCTTCGACTGTCCAAATTCTTCAATAATCCTTTTAGCTGTTACCGCTGGTTTTCCTCTTAAAAGAGTTACAAGCGCAGAGCCAGCCTTAAGATGCTCAGTTTTGATTTCTGGAATAATATACTTTCGATAAAATGACGAATGTGAATAAGCTATCCTCTCTCTCGCCAATACCTTTGGTATAAGTATAACCTCTTCACCATTGTGTACAGGGAGTTTGAATGTTTTTTTACACCAACGCTCATTAATAGGATCCCACAAACGGACACCGGAAACTTCAGACATTCCCACATTATAAAATTCACAAATTTTTTGTGTATATTCTATAAATGGTAGTTTCAGCATATTACAAACAGAGTCTGAGATCCTGTCAGATGCAATTCCCTTTATAGTTAATGCTGTATCCTCAAGATCTTGAAGCAAGCCTGACTGAGCAGCCTTACTCTGTTTCAAAGACTCTAGAATTAGCTGAGCCGTTTTTTCACCTAAAGCTTTCCCTGAGGATTTCTTTGCAGAATAACCAAGATGAAAAGAATTGGACTCCCTTAAAGATGATAATAAAACCCCTGCTCTTTTAAGATCTCCATTTTTTATACTTGCCATAACATCTGAAAAATAATCTTGAACTAATCTTTCAAGGCTATTTCCCCAGTTAGTTTTTAACGCTCGAATAGATGTGGGATCTATAAAAAATTGCAAATCAGTATCTAAGGGGATATCGATAAAATCTAAACTTACTTGCTGGCATTCCATTTTAAACGCTTCAGAAAACTTCATGTAGCTCTCCTTACTTAAACGCACTTACAATGAAAATTCTCCCATTTGTATTACATAGACAGAAAGCTCACAAGTTGAGCAGTTTAAAGTTGTCTGAAAAATCACAAAAAGTACAATTTACTTTTTATGTATCAAATAAATAGATTGATTCAGAAAAACTTTTTTGAATCGCCTTTAATAACTATTTTTTACAACCGTCTGTGCGCAATGCTTTCCCCGTCACACCAGCCTGCTTCATGAGGCGATTTTAATGCAGGTGCATGAACAGCCCCAGACCGCACCAATGCTGGCACTGGCGGGGGATGCAGGGACAGAAAAACGCATGCAAAACCATGCACCTGATGGATACATGGTTTTTTTCATTAAAAATAGCAGGATTTTCGGGGATTTATTTGCGCACTACTGTGCAGCCAGTTCTGCACGTCGGCGGGTGTAAATCAGGCTCTGTGCAGGGGTAAATTTTTCACGACTGTCATCCCGCGAAGCCGCGTCAGATCTGAATTCGATGGCTGTTAAAAGGTCGCTGTCCTGTGCGGAATAATTAATTTTTTCTCCGGCGACCAACCAGACCGAAAGTGATGTCTCACAGTGATCAAGGCAGTCACTATACCAGCAAAGTATTCAGACGGTTATTGTGGCGTTATGGCATCAAACAAAGCCTGAGCCACCGAGGCAATTGCTGGGATAATAGCCCAATGGAGCGCTTTTTCAGGAGTTTAAAAAGTGAATAGGTTCTTGAAGAAGGATATTCAGATTTTAGAGAAGCCTTTCGCTCAATCACAAATTATACAACGGGTTATTATAGCCAGCCTCATCCCCATCGGTACAACAATGGGTTGATACCCAACGAATCAGAACGATTATTTTAGGAAAACTCTAAGTTAGTGACCAATTTTTATTGATCACAACATATCGCGCTGACGATTGCAGAAAATAAACCCGGCTTCACTGAGCGGCTCCAGACCGAGTGCGTCAACCATACCCGCCAGCCCGTCGATGGATTTTCGCATGTCAGCATGACCAGACACCAGATAAATCGCGCCGACCGGGATCATTGCAGCGCCTCAATCCAGTGCCGGATCTGCCCAGTGGATAAGCCTGCCGGCAACTCAGCCCAGAGCTCATTGAGCAGCAGAACGTGACGGTGTGTCCGGTGGCACAACCGGATGAAGACGTTGGGGCTCGCGTTGTTGCCGGAGTTTTTTTGCCCAATAGTAAAACGTGGCCAGATTAATCTCACGGTGCTGACAAAATGCTGTGACCGTCAGCCCGCTCTGTTTCTGAACCTCGATAACGGCTGCCCAGTGTTGTTGTCTGGAAGCGAGTTCCAATCGACCAACGCTTATTACTACTATGCCAATCTCTAGCCACTTTTTCAAACGTTAAGGTTTCGGCAATCGCCTCTTGTTTTTCTACTTCTCTTTTTTACTGTGACTGATGATTGCGGATAATTATCTTAATACTATCGCGTTGCTCTCTAGCTTTCCCTAGTGTTACTTGAGGATATTCCCCTAAAGTAATCCGGTTTTCTTTACCCGCAAACCGATATTTCAGATACCAGCGTTTTGAGCCACTGGGTTTAATGAGCAGATACAAACCTTGTACATCAGTAAAGTTTGTATTCTTTTTCACAGGGCTTTGCCACACGAGCTTCCATGTCTGTTAAAGGCATAATTTGGGGGTCAACTCATTATCGAAAAGAACTGCCCCCCAAATATCATGGATGTCAACGGATACAAATGGACAATTATAGACTCAGAAACGAAGTAATTTGTTGTTTTTTAAGGTAATTATGGAAGTTTATGGACGTCTTTGGAAGGCCAAATGGGAAGGCCGGACTCGAATAATAAAGTAACATATTGTTTTTAAACAAATTTATTAAAAAACATTATTATGATGCCCCTTTTTATGCCCCCAAACAAAAAATTACTTACTACTATTTCATGTAACTAATTAAATTTAAATGAAAAATTAATACAACAGATATGGTGTGACTTTATTTCATTTGAGATACAAGATAACTCCGTATTCTTCCAATTCTCTTAGTTGACTTGTTAAATTTTTTAACAAGTCAACTAAGAGAGGACAAGCATAGCGCGTCAGCTAGAAAATGCCCATGTTATAGTCATCAGTAAGCTGATTTCGTCAGCGTATCTAATCAATAGTCTAACTAACTGATTAAATTATCTGTTCCCTATTGCTACGTGTTACATCCTGCGCTAACCTTGTTACACTTAATTGCTGTCATCGACAGCCGCCAATGTTTCCGAGGGATCTGTGAGGAAACGCTTTCGAGTGATCCGCTATTGCTGCCATTGACAGCACTCAATGCTTCTAAAAGGTCTGTGAAGAAGCGCTTTCGAGCGACCATACCTAAAATTCTCCCTGATCTGAAAAGAGAAGGCCGTCAGATAGCATGAGGCTGATAACCCCGCTTATCCTTTGAGAGTGGGGATCGCGAAATGAAAGCGATGAAGGTGCATTTATACATTTAACTCACTCACGGGTCTTCTATCCCAGAGGAAGCGAGTTCTTCTTATATCCAAGCGTCAGACAGGACAGCTTTAACTGCCTTTCGCTCTAATGAGATTAAGCCACGAGTTTAGCCTCATTTCATTTACGTAAGCTAAAGCATCCGGTTTGCTTGGCTCACACCTTAACTAACTGCTGCCTGAGTTATCAGGCGGTCAGGTAGGTTATTTCTCAATATCAGCATATTGCGACAGTTTTACACTACTACGGGCAACACTTTGCTATGCCATCAGGCATCAGCAAGCACCTGCCCTGCTTCTGTTTACTGACTCCGATGTTCAGGCGTCACTTTTCGCCGGTTTACCGCTGAAAGTGACGCCGCCGCATAAAGGTAACATCCACATTTACAGGCGTATGCCTGCTCAACAAATCAGTGCTTCTGTCACTGCTAATTAAGATTAAAACACCATCAAAAAGGAGAGCTTGACGATACCGAGGCTGGCTTTTGCCAGAGGGGATAACCTGCCTATGCAGGCGGTAGTACAGCGTACTCCAACCGATACCCCACAATACCTCAACAGCGTTCACTCTGGCGCACAGGTATCGTTCAAGGGCAAAGCAGATAACCCCTGTTTTGTCAGAACTGTCGCGCGCCAGAGATTTAATGTTATCAGGTGAAAAATAAGGAGTGATATGAGTCGATTAGTCAGGGAAATGCAGACCTTTGCCCGGCAGGCTGGAGGCAGTCATAAAACCTGTCATGACCGCATTCGGATAGCGAGGCGGCTAGGTGAGTTTTTGTTGAAACTGAATATTCAGGTGAAAAGCCTCAACTATTTAAAGACCAAACACATTGAAAGTTATATCCATGCCCGACTGTCTCAGGGCATAGCCAAACGCACCCTGCAAAATGAAATGTCGGCGCTCCGCCATATCTTTCTTCTGGCAGGCCGGACAAAGTTAAGTACCTCTCCCCGATTGAGTAATCAGGCATTGGGACTGAGTGGCGCCAGTCGTGCAGGGACAAAACAAGCCATTCCTGATGTGCTTTTTCAGACAATTTATCAGAAAGCAGCAAAATACGATGCCGGACTGGCAATCATCCTCCAACTTACCCGTTTGATGGGGCTACGTTCTCAGGAAGCCGTTCAGTGTTGTGCTTCGCTGAAAAGCTGGCAAAAACAGCTTAATCAGCCAGAGCCTAAGCTCCATGTAGTTTTTGGTACTAAAGGCGGCCGCCCCAGACAAACTCGTGTACTGAATGTGGACGCTGTGAAAAAAGCGGTTGATAGAGCCATTGAAATTGCAGAGCAGCGCGGCGGCAGGCTGATTGATAAACCCGATCTCAAACGAGCGATGAACTACTGGCGTGCCCATACCGCTCATCTGGGATTAACCGGCTGTTATGCCCCACATAGTTTGCGCTACGCATGGGCACAGGATGCGCTGAGGTTTTACCAAGAAAGCGATTTTACTCGTCAGGAAGCCAGGGCTTTAGTCTCAATGGATTTAGGTCATGGTGATGGTCGCGGGCGTTATGTTGAACGAGTTTACAGTCAAAAGGAGGATTGAGAAATGGCAGAGACAACCTTAATACGTCTGGCGGATGTCATGAAAAAAGTCGGTTTAAAGAAATCATGGATTTACCATTTGATGCAGCAAGGGGAATTCCCTAAATCTGTCAGTCTGGGAGCACGCTCAGTAGCATGGGTAGAAAAAGAAATTGATGAATGGATTATCAATAAAATCAACAACCGCGAGGAAACACAGGGATGAGTCTGAATGAGGCTTTTCACCTTAATTATAAGTTGATAATCAGTAAATTACTGAGGTATAGTTCACGCGCTGCGGCAAAATCCGCAGCCGGAGTTAGCGTTCCGATTAACATGATGGCAGCATTACACGCCTGTTTTAGGCTATTCAATGCTGGTGCTTTTGTACACCTGTTGTCTATGGTGGCTCAGGCAGGGGCTTCGAAAGAAGCGCCGGTTTCCATTGTGTCCGGTAACGCTAACCCTGTCTGGGCTGCCACCCTTGAGGTTAGCGTCTCTGGTGGTAGCGATAGTTCACACACAATGGAGGCTGCCTTATGGCTATACCCCCTCTTAACCTCTACCTACCACCCCAAGACTGGCTATTTTATCTACAACGTCAGCTATTCTCTCTTTCTAAGGCTTTTTCTCTGGCAGGGGTGTTTTATGCATAATTACCGCCCTGAAAACTCAGAAGAAGTACTCGACCATTGCCGGGCACTTATCAACAGTATTATTGAGCAAAATAATCTCGCATTTAAGGAAATCCTGACTTTCGTTTTATGGGAACGTATTGAACTGCTCAGTAAAATGCTGGTTGGAGAAACCACAGAGGAGGAAAGCCATGCCCTCCTTCATTTCTGATATTGTCCGGCAATCCCGCCACCGCTGGCCCGCGATCCTGTCTCAGGCAGGCATTGTTGTGCCCGCCAATAATCGTCATGGGCCTTGTCCCATGTGCGGTGGGAAAGACCGGTTCCGATTTGATGATAAAAACGGTAATGGTACATGGATTTGTAATCGGGCTAAATGCGGTCATGGAGATGGACTGGATTTATTGGCAAAATTTAAAGGCTGTCAATTAATTGAGGCGGCAAGGTGGATATCTGAGTTGTCAGAACTCCCGTCAACGGCGCCAGCCAGAAAAAAAGCCTCTGTTATTCAAGTGCCGATTGCTGAACGGGTCAATTCGTTATTAAATCAGTGTATTAAGGGCGCGAGCCCTTATTTAATTCGCAAGAGTTTAGCTGAACGTGTTTTTTTGTTCCCACCGGCTTACTGTCAAAAAACAGGCAATGTGATTTTTCCAGAAAATACACTGGTGTTACCACTGGTTAATATTGCAGGAGGATATTGCGGTGCCTAATTGATTCACCCTGACGGCAGCAAGCGATTATTACCCGGCAGTCAGTTAAAAGGGGCTTTTGCTGTTGTCCATGAACCCGATTCTTATGATGACATTATCATCACAGAAGGTTATGCCATTGGCTTATCACTGGCCGTTATTAGCCGAAACAGTGCAATCTATGCCGCCATTTCCGCTAATAACCTGCTCAATGTAGCAAAAGCGCTTAAAGCGCAACATCCGCAAGGTGTTTTTATTATCGCAGGGGATAATGATGTTGATGCAGATGAAAAGAACACAGGAAAAATTAAGGCGGAACAGGCCGCGAATGCAATACAGGGAAAGGTTGCACTGCCACCAACAGACTATCAAGCTGACTGGGATGATTACCGTAAGCAATATGGTGATGAAGCAACCCGAACAGCCTTTTATCACCAGACCGGTAAAATCACCGGTTCCCTTTCTGTGACTCGTCTCCCCACGACCTACAGCACATCATTACCTTTACGCAGAGGTTCTGAGGGCTTTGATACTCATCAGGATTATCTGATCAAAGGTCATTTGCCCAGTAACGCCTTAGCCAGTATTTACGGCCCCAGTGGTTCTTATAAATCTTTTTTGGCGGTGTCCTGGGCATGTCATATCGCCACGGGTAGAGCATGGGCAGGTAAACGCGTCAATCGGGGAGCGGTGGTTTATGTGGTCGGTGAAGGTGGTCTGGGAGTTCCGCGTCGTATCCGGGCATGGGAAAGCAGCCTGAACGATAACAGCCCGATAGATGCCCTTTACCGTATAGACTGCCCGGTGTTTCCTGCTAGTCAGGAAAGTGCTGAGCAAGTGATTTGTGCAGCGAAAGATGTCGAACAGGAAACCGGATTGCTTGTCCGTCTGATTGTACTGGACACCCTCGCCCGCTGTTTTGGCGGCTCGGACGAAAACACCGCTAAAGATATGGGCGCATTTATTCAGGGTTGCGACTATATCAAAGCCAAAACAAATGCCACCGTGCTTGTTGTGCACCATTCCGGCAAAGACCAAGATAAAGGCGCAAGAGGCTCCAGCGCCTTTCGGGCAGCACTGGATGCGGAGTTTAATATCCGCCGTGAAAATGATAAAGAAGCGCTGATATTAAGCTGTACCAAAATGAAAGATGCTGATGAACCGCCACAAGTCGCTTATGACTTGCATCCGGTCAGCATTTGTATTGATGAAGACGGCGAAGAGATTACCTCTCTGGTGTTGTCAGATCAGCCCAGACAACCGCAGGATGCCGCAGCTGGTGATATGGCACTGGCCCATGTCCGGCGTCTGTCAGGCAATCATCTGGCACTATGGGAATCTATTCGTAACCGAACAGCCCAAAGCGATTCCTGCACAAAATCACAGGTGCGGGATGACTTACGAGCGAAAAGCATTGATGTATCAAAGAAATTCAGCCGCTAGCTGGACAAACTGGAAAATGATGGATTATTGACCGTGTTGGGTGAAGATATCCGCATTAATCAACGCCACTCTAATATGGGGGAATAAATGGTAAATGTGGGGGATATTGTCAAAAATCCAGCAATGCTCCCCACTTACCACTTATTAAGCTCACCTAAATGGGGGAAGCACGTGAAACCCTTATTCTGTCTGGCTTTAAGCGATTTTAATAATATCAATGTGGGGGCAATAAAAATCCATATATCGTGGGGGACAAAATGGGGGAAGAGTAGGTATTTTCCTTCTGTCGGTATAGAGCTATTTAATTCATTCATAATGTATGCTTAACACCATCCCATTTATTAACGTCCAATAGAGTACTCACATTATTTTATAATAAGAAAATCATCTTCTCTTTATTTAAAGAAAAATAAAATGGGTAATCAATGGGGGAGTTTTATTTAAACGGGGGAAATAATAAAATAATGGTATTTTTTAACTTTAACTATTTACAGATAGAGTCCATGAAAGGATAATTATTTTATGTCACCACTCAGGAAAATATAAAATATGATTCAACAGGATTGGCATCCAGCCGATATTATTGCCGGACTGAAAAAGAAAGGAATAACATTAGCCGCTTTATCAAGGAGCGTTGGACTGGCTTCATCCACACTAGCAAATGCACTGACACGCCACTGGCCTAAAGGAGAAAGAATTATTTCTGATGCGTTAGGAGTTCCGCCTGAAATTATCTGGCCTTCCCGTTATGAAAATAACGGCATTAAAATATCCATACCAGAGAGACTTTATAATTCTTAAAAAAACATTATTAACTCAAGACATCTATTGCCCACTATTCAAAGCAGGGCACGAGCATACTTTGACTGCTATTCATCCAAAGAAAACTCTTGCCCGATAATCATCGCACCAACCCGCTTTTTTAAGCTTGTTCCTTTGGCTCGGTGCCCCGCAATCGCATTGTTTGACCAG